>NZ_JABDWE010000030.1:0-39873 GCF_019685125.1 Rhizobium sp. NZLR10
GGCTCATCCACGGTTGTAACCAGAGGGGGAACGGGCGACTTCGTCACGCCTCTGGCCGGGTGGCCACCCGGCCAGAGGCTCAATCGCTTCCATCGCACAAAATCTCTAACGTGCAGATACAAGGGGGGTGAGCGGCAAAGCCGCGAAGGCGAAGGGCAGCGACTGAGCACCACGATCAGCCCTCATCCTGAGGCGCGTAGGCCATCGGCCGAAGCCTCGAAGGACGAGGGCGGGTGGCTCGACCTCCGACATACACCGTACGCCCCTCACCTCACTTACGTCCGACTAATCGAAACCCCACCATCGGCCAGCATCGCCGTCCCCGTCACGAAGCTCGACATATCAGACGCCAGGAACAGCGCCGCATTGGCGATCTCTTCCGGTTGCGCCATGCGTTTCAGCGCGTGCAGTCCCTCCACGAAGGCGAGCAGGTCGGGAGTGGCATCCGGCGCGTTGGTGATGCTGGCAGGCGTGTCGGTGCCGCCTGGAAGCAGGGCGTTGACGCGGATCTTTTGTCGCCCGAGTTCGGCGGCAAGCACCTGCACGAAGCCGATCAGCCCCGCTTTGCTCGCCGCATAGGCGGCCATCCCAGGCATGCCGACGGTATGGCCGACGAAAGTCGAAGTGAAGATCAGCGATCCACCACGCTCACCCATCGCCGCGGACTGGTATTTGGCGCCGAGGAAGGCGGCGGTGAGATTGGTCTCGATCGTCTCGCGCCAGCCCTCCGACGACAGCCCGGCGACCGGTCCCATCTCGCCGAGAATACCGGCATTGTTGAAGCCGATGTCGAGCCCGCCGAAGCGTGAGATTGCCGTCTCGACGAGCCTTTCCTGCAACGCCTCGTCCTTGACATCACCCGATATGGCGACAGCATGCCCGCCCTCCGCCTCGATCTCGGCGACCACGGCGCCGAGTGCGTCCTGTCGCCGTCCGGTGACCACGAGCTTGGCACCCTCCCGCGCAAAAAGTTTCGCCGCCGCGCGGCCGATGCCGGAACTGGCGCCGGTGATGATCGCGACCTTGTCGTTCAAAAGTGTCATGTCCGTTTCTCCTCAGTTGTCGAGACACCTGAGATCTCAAAGATCAGCCGATGCAGCCACCCGTTTCCCGCGCGGAAAAGAAAACGGCTTGAGGCCGATGATTTCAGTCGGAGCGACGGCCCCTTTGGAGCATGTTTGAAGCGCTGATCGCCGCGCCGGAAGGATTGATTTTCCTCGATGAAACAGGATCTGCCACGTATCCCGCTCACACCCCGGCCTTGACGTCTACGCCATTGTGCACCGCATCATCGATTTATCCCGGGTGTGACATTCATCCGATTCCCATCATCTATCTTCCCGACTAAGAAGGGGCGCACAGGTAACGGGAATCTCTTCATGCCGCGGTCACGCAATACTGAGGGCGCCATCTATATGAGCATGGCGATGGCCGGCTTTTCCGCAAGCGACGCTCTCTCCAAATCGGTGATCGCCTATATGAACGCCGGTGAGATCATGTTCCTGCGCGGCCTTTTCACCAGCCTGCTGGTCTATCTGATCGCCTGGAAAATGGGCGCTCTGCGCTCCTGGCGCACCGTGCTTAAGCCGATCATCATCCTCAGGATCATCTGCGAGATGATCGCCGCCGTCACCTATATTACCGCGCTCGGCATGATGCCGATCGCCAATGCCTCGGCGATCCTGCAGTCACTGCCGCTGGTTGTCACCTTCGGCGCTGCGCTCTTCTTTGGCGAGCCTGTCGGCTGGCGGCGCTGGTCGGCAATCCTCGTCGGTCTTGTCGGCGTGATGATCATTATCCGCCCCGGCCCCGAAGGCTTCACCGCCGCCGCCCTCCTCTGCGTCGGCTCGGTGCTGTCGACGGCCAGCCGTGATCTCGCGACACGGTCGATCGACCCGGAGATTCCCGCGCTGATGATCACCGTCATCACCGCCATCTCTGTTTCCTTCTTCGGCGCACTGCTCATTCCCGTGCTCGGCGGCTGGCAGCCGGTCAGCGCCACCTCGCTCGGGCACCTCCTGCTCGCCTCGGTGCTGGTGCTCGTCGGCTACCAGTCGGTCATCCTCGCGATGCGCACCGGCGAAATTTCCTTCGTCGCGCCGTTCCGCTATACAAGCCTGATCTTCTCATCGCTGCTCGGCTTCTTCTTCTTCGCCGAAGTGCCAGACAGCTGGATGCTGGTGGGGGCTGCGATCGTCATCGCCTCCGGCCTCTATACGTTCTATCGTGAGGCCAAGCGCCGCGTATCGCCGATCGCGCAGGAATCTGCGCCGCGCGCACCGGTGTGACGAAGGTTCTGGGGCAGGATGATGGCTGAATTCTCGCTGGAAAAGTCCGATATAGCAGGCGTCGTGCTGGCCGGCGGCCGCTCGCAGCGCATGGGCCGTGACAAGGCGGGCGTGATGCTCGGGGACGAGAGCATGCTGCGCCATGTGCTGACCCGCCTCTCGCAGCAGGTCTCCCCGGTTGCCGTCAATGCCGATGCCGCCGCCGAGGACGTAATCGTCGTCCCTGACCGTTTTCCCGGCAAGGCCGGGCCGATGGCCGGCATCCATGCAGCGATGGTCTATGCCGCCGGCCTGCCCTCGATCAGCCATGTCGTCACCGTCTCGGTCGATTGCCCGTTCTTCCCAGCCGATCTCGTCGCCCGGCTGGCGGCAGCGGTCGAACGCCCGTCGCAGATTGCCATCGCCGCCTCCGAGGGCCGCAGCCATCCTGTCTTCGGGCTCTGGCCGGTGACGTTGGCCGCCGATCTCGAAGCCTGGATCGCCACCGACGACAAGCGCCGCGTGCGCGACTTCCTGTTGCGGCATGACGTTACGGAAGTGACGTTTCCGCTGCATCCGACCCGCGCCAGCCTGCTCGATCCCTTCTTCAACATCAACACGCCGGATGATCTCGTCGAGGCGGAACGCTGGCTGGAGGCCCTGCGCGCATGACCGCACCGAAGATCTTCGGCATTGCTGGCTGGAAGAATTCCGGCAAGACCGGGCTCGCCGTCCGGCTGGTCACCGAATTCACCCGCCGCGGCTACAGGATCTCGACGATCAAGCACGCTCATCATGATTTCGATATCGACAAGGTCGGGGCTGACAGCTACCGCCACCGCCAGGCCGGCGCCCATGAGGTCACCATCGTCTCCGGCACCCGCTACGCCATCATGCACGAGCTGCGCGGAGCACCCGAACCTGAGTTCGAGGAGATCCTCGCCCGGCTCGCCCCCTGCGATCTCGTTCTGATCGAAGGCTATAAGCGCGAACCGATCCCGAAGATCGAGGCCCGCCGCCTGGAGGCAGCCAATCGCCAACCGCTGGCACCGAGCGATGCCCATATCTGTGCCATCGCCGCCGATCATGCCGTCACGGATTCGGCGCTGCCGGTTTTCGATCTAGACGACACAGGCGCCATCGCCGATTTCATCGCAGCAATCGTCGGCCTTGAACAGCGCCCCTGAACCACGCGCGCTGATGGAGCCGATAACCGGAGCCGTCTCGCGGGCCAGCGCCTTGGCGATTTCCTTGGCAAGCTGGGCTTGATTATAGGGTTTACCCAATCTCGGAATATCGATGTCGGTGCCGGCGGGAAGATCGGCATACCCTGTCGCCAGCACGATCGGCAGCGTCGGGTGAATATCCCGCACAGCCTGGGTGAGCTGTGCGCCGGTCATACCCGGCATCGAATAGTCGGTGATCATCAGATCGAAATGCTGACCGCTCCTGATCAGCTCCAGCGCATCCGCGCCGGAATTTGTCTCGACGACCTCATGGCCGAGATCTTCGAGCATGTCGACCGAACTCATGGCGATCAAGGCATCGTCATCGACCAGAAGGATCTTCAGTCCGGAGGCAGATTGCGGGATGGGCAGCTCCATCTCGGCCGGCCGCTCCGGCCGCCGTTCGGTCGCCGGTAGCCACAACTCCGCAGTCGTTCCGACCCCAGGCTCGCTTGTCAGAAACAGTGCGCCATTGAGCTGAACGGCAAGCCCGTGGATCATCGACAAGCCGAGACCCGTGCCTTTCCCGAGTTCCTTGGTGGAGAAAAACGGATCGACGGCCTTCTTCAGCGTCTCCGCGTCCATGCCGGTGCCGCTGTCAGCCACCGCCAACACAAGATAGGCTCCGTCGCCCAGATCGCCGCCAGCGCCGACAACCTGTTCTTCGCGCAGCGATATGGACAGCGTCCCCCCATCCGGCATCGCATCGCGGGCATTGACCGCAAGGTTGAGCAGCGCCAATTCGAGCTGGTTCGCATCGATCAGCGCCGGCGGCAGTCTCGCCGGGAGATTGGTCTCGATGCTGATCGAGGATCCGACCGAGCGCCGCAGCAAGTCGTTCATGCCGGAGACAAGATCGGCCAGATCGACGGGCTTGACCTGCAGATCCTGCTGTCTGGCAAAAGCCAGCAAACGCTGGGTCAGCGCCGCTCCGCGTCGCGCGCCCTGAAGCGCCCCGTCGACCAGACGCGTTGCCTTGGCATCTCCGGCCACGTGTTTGCCGAGCAGTTCCAGATTTCCGAGAACGACCATCAGCAGATTGTTGAAGTCATGGGCAACACCGCCAGTGAGTTGGCCGATCGCTTCCATTTTCTGGGATTGGCGAAGCTGCTCCTCGGCTCTCTCACGCTGGGCGACCTCTTCGAGCAGTGTCTGGTGAGCGGCATTGACCTCCCGGGTCCGTTCCCGGACACGCACTTCGAGGGTTTCATTGAGCTGCCTCAGATTCTCCTCGATGGTCTTGCGGATGGTGGTATCGGAGCAGACCCCGACAAGCTTCCTGGCTGATCCATATCTGTCTGCATAAAGCTGGGCATGGACCTCGGTCCAATGCAGTGATCCATCCGGCCAGATCGTCCTGTGCTCGATCGAATAGTCGCGTCCGGTATCGACCGTCTCGCGCAGGCGTGCCAGCACAAGGTCGCGATCATCGGGGTGGATGCTGGCGATCAGATCATCGCGCGTCACCTCATCATCCGGCCCTCGACCGAAAACCGCTTTGCAGGTCGCCGAGGCCGACAAAGCCATTGTGGACAGTTCCAGCTCCCACGCGCCAAGGCGGCCGGCGGCGAGCGCCGTCTGCAACCGCCGCTCTCCCTCGCCCAGAGCCTCGAGCCGAGCGCGCGCTTCATACTGGCGCAGCCGTCCTTTCAGTGCGGTCCGCGCAACGCTGATGAAGGACGTGGCATGAAACGGCCTCTCCAGAAAAGTCACATTGCCGAGAACCTCGGAAAGCCTGGCGGCGGCGGGATTTCGTTCAGGCCCCCCGCCGCGTTGGGTCAGGACGATGAACGGCAGATCAGACCAGCTCGGCTGGGCGGCGACCCAGGCAGCAATTGGTTTCAGGTCACTTCCGCGGACGGCCTCTTCCGTCAGAACACCGACCGCTATTTCGTCATCGAGTGACGACGTGAAAAGATTGAGATCGGCAACCGTTATCGAGGATAATCCAGTCTCGGCGGTCAACGATGCTGCGACCTCGGCGTCGCGTCCGGCCGGTGCATAAATCAGGGCCTTCGGGTTGTGGAAATTAGGAATTGCCGCAGCCCTCGCTGTCGGTTGGCAAAAGCGGAGCGGACGTCGAGACGAATTCCGGAACGCCGCGAAGCACTCCCTGGAAACCGACGATGGGCTCTCCGAATGTCAGGCCGCCAGCATCGATCTGATACTCCCGGATGGTGTCCTCGTGGTGGCCGGTCCTCTTCTTGATGACGGAGACCGCCCGCCGCACACGTCCCACCGCCTCGAAGTAGCGCAGCAGGATGACGGTGTCGGCGAGATAGGTCACGTCGACGGGTGCCTTCATGTCGCCGAGCAGTCCGTGCTGGGCGACGGTGAGGAAGGTGTTTGCGCCTTGCCTGTTCAGATATTGCAGCAATTCGTGCATATGCAATATCAGCGAATTCTCATCCGGCATCGAGGCCTGATAGCCGTTGATGCTGTCGATGACCACGGTTTTCGCTCCCGATCTGTCAACGGAAGCACATACGCGGTGAGCGAATTCACCGGGCGACAACTCCGCGGCATCGAGCTGCTCGATATGCAGCAGACCCTCATCCCTCAGGGCCTCGAGATCCATGCCGAGCTGTTTCAGGCGCGCGAACAGCAAGCCCAACTCCTCGTCAAAAATGAAAACAGCCACCTTTTCGCGGCGTGCTATGGCCGCCATCACAAATTGAAAAGAGAAAGTGCTCTTGCCGGTGCCGGCAGGACCGAGAATCAGCGTGCTCGATCCTCGTTCGAGCCCACCGCCCAGAAGCAGGTCCAGCCCGGCAATACCGCTGGAAAGCTGATCGCGAACATAACTCGTCCTGTGTTCGGCGGCGACCAGGCGCGGAAACACGACGACACCGCCGGTCTGGATGGTGAAATCGTGATAGCCACCGCGGAAAGCCTGTCCGCGGTATTTCGTCACCCTTAAGCGTCGCCGTTCAGCGCCGTAATTCGGCGCCAGCTCATCGAGATGGATGACCCCGTGCACAACGCTATGCACCGTCTTGTCGAGCGTGTCGGAGGTCATGTCGTCAAGGAGAAGGACGGTCGCCCCCTGTCGGGCGAAATAATGTTTGAGCGCAAGGATCTGCCGGCGGTAGCGCAGCGAGCTTTGCGCAAGCAGCCTTATTTCGGACAGGCTGTCGAGAACCACCCGGCTCGGTCTGACCCGCTCGAAAGCTGCGAAGATTTCTCGTGTCGACTCGCCGAGTTCAAGATCGGATGAATAAAGCAGGCTTTGCTGCTGGTCGGCATCGAGCAGGCTTTCCGGAGGCACGAGCTCGACGACCTCGATTTTGCCGTCGATCACCATGCCGTGCGACGCAGCACCGGCCCGCAGTTCGCTGTCGGTTTCCGAAAGGGTGATGTAGAGCCCCTGCTCGCCGAGCCGAGCCCCTTCGATCAGAAACTGCAGCGCAATAGTCGTCTTGCCCGCTCCCGGATTTCCCTCAAGGAGAAACACGTGGCCGATGGAAAGACCGCCTGCCAGAATTGTGTCCAAACCGGACACACCGGTCCGGGCTTTCGTGGCAAGTGCCGCAGTATTCATTCATTGTTTCCTTCAGTTTCAAATGTGAATTAGTGGCGAGTGAAGGAATGTCAAATTGCCGGCGCAGCATGCTTTCGCTCCCGGCAGAGAGCTTGTCGCGCGTTGCAAGAGGGGCTGGCACGGATAGCTGCTCGCTGTCAGCGACCTGAAAATATCGGTCTCTACCCGCGATAGCGTAGTGCATCGACGACAAGGGCAAATGCCGGCGACGCATGCCGGCGGCTCGGATAATAGAGATGATAGCCGGGAAACGGCGGGCACCAGTCCTCCAGCACACGCACCAGCCGCCCATCGGCAAAATGCGCCTGCACGGCATCCTCCGGCAGATATGCCAGCCCCAACCCTGCCAGCACTGCGTTCAGCCGCAGCGCGATATTGTTGAAGACCAACTGTCCCTCGACCCGAACCCTGAGCGCGTGCCCGTCCTTCTCGAACTCCCAGGCATAGACGCCGCCATAGGTCGGCAGGCGCAGATTGATGCAATTGTGATCGGTCAGCTCCTGCGGCGTCAGCGGCGTCGCCCTGTTGTCGAAATAGGCGGGAGCGCCGACCACGGCCATGCTCATATCGGGGCCGATGCGCACCGCGATCATGTCTTTCGCGACTTGTTCTCCCAGCCGCACCCCCGCATCGTAACGTTCCGCCACGATGTCGGTCAGTCCGTAGTCGACAATGATCTCGACATGGATATCGGGATAATCAGGCAGAAGTTTTTCGAGGGCAGGCCAGAGAACCGCATTGGCCGCATGTTCGCCGGCATTGATGCGGATTGTGCCTGCCGGCTTCTCGCGGAACGCGCTCAAGGCAGCGAGCTCGCTCTCGATCTCATCGAGCCGTGGACCGATGGAGGCGAGCAGGCGTTCGCCCGCCTCCGTCGGCGAGACGCTGCGCGTCGTCCGTGTTAGCAATCGCAGCCCAAGCCGCTCCTCAAGCCCGCGAATGGTGTGGCTGAGCGCCGACTGCGAAACACCGAGCTTGCCCGCCGCCTTGGTAAAGCTCTGGGCGCGCGCAACGGCGAGGAAGGCGATCAGGTCGTTCACGGCAGGGCGCGGCATTTATGAAACTTTCTCATGGGTCCATGCCGTTTATAGCATCTAATCGCCATCCGGCCCACGCGTTAAATACTTTGCATCCCAGGCGGACGCCCGGCCGGCCCACCGGCCTGTCCACTCCAGATGTTGAAAGGAACGTGAGATGGACATCAAACGAAGCGGTTCGCAGCCTTCGGCCAAGGGACCGGCCGACTGGTTTACCGGCAGCGTGCGCGTCGACCCGCTGTTTGCAGTGACCAGCCCCGCCCGCACCGCCGGCGCCAGCGTCACTTTCGAACCCGGCGCCCGCACCGCCTGGCACACCCATCCGCTCGGCCAGACGCTGATCGTCACCTCCGGCTGCGGCCGCGTGCAGCGGGAAGGCGGCCTCATCGAAGAGATCCGTGCCGGCGACGTCGTCTGGTTCTCACCGGGTGAACGCCATTGGCACGGCGCATCGCCGACGACCGCGATGACCCATATCGCCATCCAGGAACAGCTCGACGGCAAGGTGGTCGACTGGATGGAGCAGGTCACCGACGCGCAATATCAAGATTAAGAAAGGAAACGGCTATGCAGAAGCGCGAACTCGGAAACAGCGGACTTCAAGTCTCGGCCATCGGTCTCGGCTGCATGGGATTGAGTTATGGTTATGGCCCAGCGACAGATATCCAGCAGGCGACCGCGCTGATCCGGCAGGCTGTCGAACGCGGCGTGACCTTCTTCGACACGGCCGAGGCCTATGGCCCCTATAAAAACGAAGAGCTTCTGGGAGAGGCGCTCGCCCCCTTCCGGAGCGAGGTCGTGATCGCCACGAAATTTGGTTTCAACTTCGATGCCAATGGCGGCCAGAGCGGCATGAACAGCCGTCCGGAGCAGATCCGCGCGGTGGCCGACCAGGCGCTGAAGCGCCTGAAGACCGACGTCATCGATCTGTTCTATCAGCATCGCGTCGATCCCGATGTCCCGATCGAGGATGTCGCGGGCACTGTCAAGATGCTGATTTCAGAAGGCAAGGTCCGGCATTTCGGTCTCTCTGAAGCCGGCGCCCAGACGATCCGCCGTGCCCATGCCGTCCAGCCGGTAACGGCGCTACAGAGCGAATATTCGCTGTGGTGGCGCGAACCCGAGCAGGAAATCCTGCCGACGCTCGAAGAACTCGGCATCGGTTTCGTTCCGTTCAGCCCGCTGGGCAAGGGTTTCCTCACCGGCTCCATCAACGAGACGACCACCTTCGATAGCAAGGATTTCCGCAACGTCGTGCCGCGTTTTTCTCAAGAGGCGCGCAAAGCCAACCAAGCGCTCGTCGATCTTCTCGCCGAGATCGCCGCGCACAAAAAGGCCAGCCCCGCCCAGGTGGCTCTCGCCTGGCTCCTGGCGCAAAAACCCTGGATCGTGCCGATCCCCGGCACCACCAAGCTGCATCGCCTCCAGGAAAACATCCAGGCCGCCGGGGTCGAACTGACGGCGGACGATCTTGTCAGCATCGAACGCGCGCTCGCCACGATCAAGGTGGAGGGCGATCGTTATCCCGCCCATCTGCAGGCAAGGGTCAACCGCTGAGAAGCGATGTCATTCGCCGGATTTCAACACCGTAAAAGAAACAGCCAACCACCCTTTTCGTCATGCTCGGGCTTGTCCCGAGCATCTGCAGCCGGTCAATAGGTAGCAGATCCTCGGCACAAGGCCGAGGATGACGAAGAGTAACGAGCGAAGATAACAAACTGAAAGCAACTGCTGTTATTTGTGACCGCTTCTTCACCAATCGCATCATCGTCTCGGCGCCGGCGCATTCTCCTGGAAAGCCGGTATCGCCTCAAGCCTTGCGACAATCTCTGCGATATGCGGCCATTGGGCGAGGTCGAAGCCCATCCGCCGGGCGCTGATTGCCTGCGGGAAGAGAAAAATATCTGCAACTCCGGGCCGATCTCCGACCGCGAAGGTCCCCTGTCTGCGGCCGGCGATCATCTTCTCCACGGCGGCCATTCCCTCGCCGACCCAATGACGGCTCCAGGCGGCAATCGCATCGGCGTCGGCCTGGAACGCCGATTTGAGATGGAGGCCGATCCGCGGCGGCAACAGCGCATGGATCTCGGCTGCGATCGCCAGCGCGATCGACCGCGCCAGCGCCCTGCCCTCCGCCGTGTCGGGCAGCAGCGGCGGTTGCGGCTGAAGCTCGTCGAGATATTCGATGATCGCCAGCGATTGGGTGATGAGGACACCGTTATCCGTCAGCAAGGCCGGCACCAGCCCCTGCGGGTTGACGCTGCGATATCCGGCCTGCCGGCTCTCTGCCTCTTCGCCAAGGATGGTCACCGGCAGCGCTTCCGCCGTCAGTCCCTTCAGGGCGAGCGCGATCCGGACTCTCGATGTCGCCGAGGAAATTTCATTCTGATAGAGTTTCACAGTCTTTCTCCCTGGTGGCCTGAAAGGGAAACCGCGGATGCCGCCGTCACCAGGCCCGTGAGCGGCGATGGCTCCTGCGAGCTTATGTCGTAGATGCAGGGCGCGGCGAAGACCACCGCTCCCAGAATGCAGATGATCATCAATCTCATCAAATCCTCCAATCGGCGAGGCCCGATCGGCCTCGTCCCGTTTGCTTTCGGCTCCTCTGCCCGCCGCCGCCAATAGCCTTTTGGCGGGCAATCGATCCGTCAGGCAATGGTCAATTCGACATGGATATTGCCGCGCGTCGCCTTCGAATAGGGGCAAGTCCGGTGCGCCTCATCCACCAATGCCTTCGCGACGTCCACTTCGATACCAGGCAGGCTGACCTTGAGGCGGGCCTGCAGGAAATAGTCGCCCTCGGTCGCCCCGAGATCGACCTCGGCATTCACGGCGGTCTCTGCCGGAAGCCTGACCTTCAGCTTGCCCGCAGCAATGCCGATCGCGCCGATGAAGCAGGCCGACCAACCGGCTGCGAAAAGCTGTTCGGGGTTGGTGCCGGGCCGCGCGCTGCCGGGCGGCGAGAGCTTGATATCGAGCTGACCGTCGTCGCTCTGCGACGCGCCGTCGCGCCCACCGGTGGTGCGGGTCTTGCCGGTATAGAGAACCTTGTCGAACTTGGTCATGGGAACACTCCTGTTTGCGTCGCTTTACGCGAGTGGTCGCTACTCGCGACCGGGTTGACGGAGTGTGGTTTGACCGGCCGATATATCCGCCATGTTTCAGGAATCGGTCGAAATGTCACAAAACGTAGCATCCGCTGTCCACGACATCTTCCCGTACAAAACCGTCGAAAAACTTCCGCCGGCTGCAGTCATCACCGGAGGGTGACTTCCGCTGCCAACCCGCCGCCGGCGCGATTGTAGAGCGTCAGCGATCCGCCGATCTTCGCCGTTAGTTGCTGGGCGATCGCAAGACCGAGACCGGTGCCGCCGGTCTCCCGGTTGCGGGATTGCTCCAGCCGGAAGAAAGGCTGCATGGCGGCTTCGAGCATATCGTTGGGAATGCCGGGACCGCGATCCAGTACGGTGATGACGATTTCGTTCTCAGTGCTGCGCCCGACGCTGATCTCGGCGGCCCCGGCAAACTTCAACGCATTGTCGATGAAGTTCGACAGGATGCGGCGAAGGGCGTGCGGCTTGGTGAAGGCGGCGCCCTGAACCAGGCCGACGACCGTCACCGCCTTTCCGGTGTCCTGATAGTCGTAGGCGATGCTGTCGATGAACGAGGCGAGATCGATGCGGGCATTCTTCTCGCCGCTGCCGTGAGCGCTGCGCGCATAGGCAATACCGTCCTGGACAAGGCGCTGGATCTCGCCGAGATCGTGCACCAGCTTGTCCTTCTCAGGCGAATCCTCCGCCATGTCGGCGCGCAGCCGCATGCGGGTGATCGGCGTCTGCAGGTCATGCGCGATGGCCGCCAATATCTGCACCCGCTCTTCGAGGTAATGGGCGATCCTCTCCCGCATCGCGTTGAAGGCGCGTGCTGCGTACGCTACCTCGCTCGGCCCCGCTTCGCTCAAGGCCGGGCCATCCTTATTGGGATCGAGAGCATCGGCGGCAGCGGCCAGCTCGCCGAGCGGCCGGATCGCCTGGCGGACTGCAAACCACGTACAGAGGATGAGCAGCGCCATCTGGACGGCGAAGACATAGGGCAGCCATGCGGCGATCGGCATGACACCCTTGGGCGTGACGTCGATCGTCAGCGGGCTTCCGTCGCTCAGCGTCAGATGCGCCTGCAACCGGTTGACCTCGCCCGGAATCCGTTCGATCCGGATCGGAAAGCGATGCCCGATCGCCTCCTCTATCTTGCCTGCGATCTCCGCCCCCTTGCTTGATGTATCCGGCACGCCCGGAAGCCCGGGTCCGAGCACGAAGCGGTAGTTGCCGCGGCCGAGCCGATCCAGCAGATCGCCGCGTTCGCCGGGGGGAAGTCGGTCGAGAACAGCAATCGAGGTCGCAACATCGTTCTCCAGCGTGCCGAGCATCACGGCTTTGGCCGACATGGTGCGCTCCATATAGAGCACGCTGAACGACAGCCCGTAGGCAAGAGCGAGACCGATCAGCAGGATGAGGAAGATCCGTGATCGCAACGTGCTCGGCCACATCGAGCCCGAAATCAAAGGGATCGCCGCCCTCATTGACGCGGCTCCGAGATTTCCACCGGAACCGAAAACACATAACCTTCACTGCGCACCGTCTTGATGTAGATCGGTTCGCGTGCATCGTCGCCGAGCCGCTGCCGCAGGCGGCTGACAAGCAGATCGATCGAACGATCGAACAGATCGGCGTCGCGGCCCTGCGTCAGGCTGAGAAGCTGGTCGCGATTGAGGACCCGCTGCGGATGATCGATGAAGACGCGAAGCAGACGGTATTCGGCGCCGCTGAGCGCAATCGCCGTTCCTTCCTTGTCGAGAAGATGCCGGCCGACCGTATCGAGCCGCCAGTCGCCGAAGCTCAGCAGTTGCCCCGCCTCGCTGATCTGCAGGTTGGGCGGCAGCATCCGCGTCCGTCGCAGCACCGCCTTGATGCGGGCAAGCAGTTCGCGCGCGGCAAAGGGCTTGGCAAGATAGTCGTCGGCGCCCATTTCCAGCCCGAGAACCCTGTCCATCTCGTCGGTGCGCGCCGTCAGCATCAGGATCGGGATCGCCTTGTGCCGCCCGGCCCGCAGTTCGCGGCAGAGCACCAGCCCGTCGTCGCCGGGCATCATCACGTCGAGCACGATCAGGTCGACAGCATTGCCTTCGAGAAAGCTGCGCATCTGCCGCCCGTCTGCGGCCACACTTGTCCTCAGGCCATTCTTCTGCAGATAGCCGGATACCAGCTCGCGGATTTCACGATCGTCGTCGACGACCAGAATGTGATCGACATGATCCATTTTTCCCTATCCTTACCGATGCAAGCGGCCGCGCCCTCCGCCTCGATGATCGAGGCGGCTGACGCGACCTACGCATATTGCGCTGGCCGGAGCAACGAGTGAACGGCGGCGTCGATCAAAAGCGGTCGACGTCGATGACCGCCTGGGCGAAGGCCTGCGGGGCTTCCTGGGGCAGGTTGTGGCCGATGCCGCCGGCGATCGTGCGATGCTCGTATTTGCCGGAAAACTTTCCGGCATAGGCAGAAGGCTGCGGATGCGGCGCGCCGTTTGCATCCCCCTCCATGGTGATCGTCGGCACCGAAATCGTCGGCAGTGCGGCAAGCCTCGTCTCGTAGTCATCATACTTGGCCTCGCCTTCGACAAGCCCGAGGCGCCAGCGGTAATTGTGAATGACGATTTCGACATGGTCGGGATTGTCGAAGGCGGCGGCCGATCTGTCGAAGGTCGCATCGTCGAAATTCCACTTCGGCGACGCGGTCTGCCAGATGAGCTTTGCGAAATCATGGGTGTTGCTTTCGTAACCCTCACGACCACGCTCGGTTGCAAAATAAAACTGGTACCACCATGCAAGTTCGGCCTTCGGGGGCAGCGGCTTCTTGTTGGCCTCCTGGCTGCCGATCAGGTAGCCGCTCACCGACACCATCGCCTTGCAGCGCTCCGGCCACAATGCCGCCATAATGTTGGCGGTCCGCCCACCCCAGTCATAGCCGGCAACCACCGCCTTCTCGATATCGAGCGCATCGAGCAGCGCAATCATATCGGCAGCCAGCGCCGCCGGCTGGCCATTCCGCGCTGTTGCCTGGTCCAGAAACCTTGTCGTGCCGTACCCGCGCAGATAAGGCACGATCACCCTGTAGCCTGCCGAGGCCAGCAGCGGCGCGACGTCGACAAAACTATAGATGTCGTAAGGCCAGCCGTGCAGCAGCAGCACGACCGGGCCATCCGCCTTGCCCGCCTCGGCATAACCGATATCAAGCACCCCGGCATTCACCTGCTTCAGGGCTTCGAAGGACGTGTTGGTTCCGGCCTTCACCGCAGGTAGGGATACGGCGGGCGACTGCGCGGCGGCCGTTCCGGCCACGCCGAATTCGACCGCCGCAAGGGCGACTGCCGTCATGCCGAAGAAACGGCGGCGGTGATGGTTGATTTGCTCTGACATCGGTCTCTCCTGTCGAATGTTCATGCTCTCAAAAGACATTCCGCTTGTATCACCGGTATGTCGCAAGCCGCCGGCTTTTGAAAGCTGATGTAGTTTCCGGCCGCCGCGATACAATCTGATACAATCGCAGCCTCCGGGTAAAGCATGCAGCGGCGACGACCGGTCGCCGCGACGTCAGTTTGTGTCGCTCTGTATCGCCATCACCTGTCGGCAACACTTCGGTACATTTCCCCGCAAAACCGGACACATCCGGGATACCTCCGCCCGGCCATATCGCAGCCGTTGCTGGTTCAGGCCCATCGCCGTCCAGAGCCCGATCAATCGGTTTCAAAGGAAACGATGATGACACTTCTGATCATTGCCTATCTCGGAGGCGCGCTGACGATCCTCAGCCCGTGCATCCTCCCCGTCCTCCCTTTCGTCTTCGCCCGTGCCGGACAGCCTTTCGTCAGGAGCACGCTGCCGATGCTGGCCGGCATGGCCACCACCTTCGCGCTGGTCGCCACGCTGGCGGCCGTCGGCGGCAGCTGGGCCATCCGCGCCAATGAATATGGCCGCCTGGCCGCGATCGTCCTACTGGCGCTCTTTGGCGCAAGTCTGCTGTCGCCGCGTTTTGCCAGCACCCTTGCCCGGCCGATCGTCGATCTCGGCAACAATCTGGTGAATGCCAGCCGCAGTGGCCGCACCGCGCCGACGGTGAAGAGCGCCCTCCTCCTCGGCGTCGCCACCGGTCTGCTTTGGGCGCCTTGCGCCGGCCCGATCCTCGGCCTTGTTCTGACCGGCGCCGCCTTGCAGGGCGCCAACCTGCAAACGACCTTCCTGCTGGCAGCCTATGCCGCCGGCGCCGCAAGCTCGCTTGCCGTCGCCCTGCTTGTCGGCGGCAAGATATTCGCTGCCATGAAGCGTTCGCTCGGCGTCGGCGACCGGATTCGCCAAGTGCTCGGCGCTGCGGTACTCGCTGGCGTCGCCGTCATCGCCTTTGGCCTCGACACCAGCCTGCTGGCGCGGCTGTCCTATGCCAGCACCGCATCGCTGGAACAGGCCGTGCTCGACAGGCTGCATGCAAAGCCGTTTGGTGCAGCCTCCGAAGTGGCGAGCAACGACGTGACGATCCCTGCTGCCGATGTGAAGAAGCCCTTCCGCAGCGATCTGCCGGTCGAAGGTCATGCACCGTCGTTCGGCGGCGCGGTCGAATGGCTGAATTCCGAGCCTCTGACCACCGAACAGCTGCGGGGCAAAGTCGTGCTCGTCGATTTTTGGACCTATTCCTGCATCAATTGCATTCGTACCATCCCCTATGTCAGGGCCTGGGCGGAAAAATATGTGGACCAGGGCCTCGTGGTGATCGGCGTCCATGCCCCGGAATTTGCCTTCGAGAAGAAGATCGACAACGTCAAGAAGGCGGTCGCCGACTTCAAGATCGGCTATCCCGTCGCCATCGACAATGACTACAAGATCTGGCGCGCCTTCGAAAACAGCTACTGGCCCGCCGCCTATCTGATCGATGCCAAGGGTCAGATCCGCTACCACCATTTCGGCGAAGGCAATTATGGCACGACCGAGAAGGCCATTCAGGACCTGTTGCGCGAGGCCGGCAGCCAGACGGCGGCAAGCGCTGCGGTCGCGCCGGATGCCACGGGCGCGGAAGCAGGCCCTGACCTTGGCAATATCCGCTCCGGCGAAACCTATATCGGCTACGCACAGGCAGCAAATTTCGCCTCTCCGGAAGGGCTGCAGGCCGACGCCGCACAAAATTATTCGATCGCCGAACCCGGCCTCAACGGCTGGGGCCTGTCCGGAACCTGGACTGTCGGCAAAGATCAGGCGACGCTTGATCAGCCGGGCGGCGGCATTGCCTATCGTTTCAGCGCCCGCGACCTGCATCTCGTACTAGGGCCCGGCGCCGACGCCAAACCGATCCGCTTCCAGGTGACGGTAGACGGCAAGGCGCCGGGAGCGGACCACGGCTCCGACATCGATGCCGAAGGCAACGGCGTGGTGAGCGCGACCAAGCTTTACCAACTTGTCCGCCAGTCCGGCCCCGTCGTCGCCCGCAACTTCGAGATCCGTTTCCTCGACCCCGGCGTCCAGGCCTACGCCTTCACCTTCGGCTGAATCCGGAACGTAACATCACCCAAGGAGTAACACCCATGAATAGACGCCTCATTTTCACGGCCGCCCTTGCTTTCGCCACCACCGGCATCGCCTTCGCGGCGGAAGCTGCCGCGGTCAAGAACATCGTGATCGTCCACGGCGCGCTCGCCGACGGTTCGGGATGGCGCAAGGCGACCGAGATTCTCGAAAAACGCGGCTTCAACGTCACCATCGTCCAGGAGCCGATCACCTCGCTCGAAGACGATGTGGCGGCGACGAAGCGGGTTCTCGACCTGCAGGAGGGACCGAGCCTGCTTGTCGGTCACAGCTATGGCGGCATGGTCATCACGCAAGCTGGCAACGATCCCAGTGTCGCAGGCCTCGTCTATGTCGCAGCGTTCCAGCCCGACAAGGGTGAAAGCCTGCTGAGCCTCGCCAGTTCGAAGCCCGCCGGCAGCATGGATATAAGGGAAACCAAGGACGGCAAATATCTCTATCTCGATCCGGGTGCCTTTGCTGCGGATTTCGCAGCCGACCTTCCGCAAGCCGAGGCTGATTTCATGGCCAGGGCGCAGGTCTTCGCCGCCAAGCAGGCCTTCTCCGCCAAGGTCTCAGACCCGGCATGGCGCACGAAACCGAGTTGGTCGATCGTCGCCACGCAGGATCGCTCTATCAATCCCGAGCTGGAGCGCGACATGGCAAAACGCGCCGGCAGCGATGTGACCGAGATCAAAGCAAGCCACGCCGTCTTCGCATCCCAGCCGGAGAAGGTCGCCGACACCATCGAAAAGGCTGCCAGGAAAGCCGGCGAGTAAAACCGGCAGGATGGCAGCAGCTTCCCTTGCCCGGTCCGCCGAGGAGAAAAAAGACAGACAACTGAATGCCCCTCTCCGGTTCTGGAGAGGGGCAACAGCATTTACTTGGCAGCGACAGGCCGAACCAGCGCCGTGACGCGGCGGATGGTCACGCGGCGGTTTTCCTGTTCAGGGTCTGTTGTGTTGACCTTCAGATATTGTTCGCCGTAACCCTGGGTCGCCAGGTTCTCCGGCGGGATGCCGTAAACGTCGGAGAGTACGTTGGCGACCGATTCCGCCCGTTGGTCGGAGAGGATGAGGTTGCTCTGGTCGGAGCCGACCGCATCGGTATGACCTTCGATCAGGAAGGTCTCGCTCGGATCCCTCTTGAGCACCTGGCTGATTGCGTCGGCGACCTTGCGCAACGTCCGCGCCTGGGTCATCGGGATATCGGCACTGCCGGTCGCGAAGGTGATCGTGTCGAGGTCGATGCGGCGCACCTTGTCACGGATACGCGCCGAATACTTCACCTCGTCGAGCGAATAGACACGCTCGACCGGCTCGACCGGCGGCTCGCTCAGGAACTCGTAATAGTCCCGATTCGGATCGCTGCGGGTGTCGATGATATAGTCGTCGAGCGGCACACGCAGCCGCATCGGCGGCAGGTCGGCGCCCGGATCCTCGAAATAATCGCGGTCCGGATCGTCATAGAGTTCCTGGGAGTAGTAGAGCACATTCTCGCGTCCCCGGGCATCGACACGCGACCGCTGGATGATGTCGCCATAGCGGTTGCGGATCGTCACGATGCGATAGCCTTCCGGCCGTGTGATCGTCTCGCGGTAGCGATCACCAGACAGCTCCTCGTAGTTCGGCCGTTCGCCGTCACGCAGGAACCGCCTGTCGTCGTCGCTACGCACGATGACCTGGTTATTGTATTGAATGATCACGCGGTTTTGGTCGCTGCGGTCGTCGATGCGCGCGCCATCAGGACGGATGAATTGCGGCCGCTCGTCGAGCCTCGTGCCCTTCTCGCGGGTCACCGCCTCGATCTTGACGGAGGGCTGCGCCACGCCGCCAGTGGCGGCTTGCGCTTCGGCATCCGAGGTCGGCACCTTGAAGTCCTTGCTGTCGGCGCGCTGCTTGTCGCGATCGCGGCGGCCTTCCCGGCCCTTGCTGCGGTCGGCATCCTTGTCGCTGTCGAGCACGGCCGCGCCGTTCTCGACCGGCAGCACGACGGTTTCGTTGCTTTTGGCTGGGTCCGCGGCGATCTTCTTGCGGCGCTCCAGCTCTTCGGGCGAAGCCTTTTCCGGCGCCGGAATGGCCTGCTTAACCTGCTGGCCGCCGCTGGCATCCGGCAGCGGCTGGGCAGTGCCGGTCGCGGGCGCGGCCGGCTGCTCGCCGGCGGGCTGTTCACCGGCAGGCTTGGCTGCGGTGCCGTCCTTCGGCTTTTCGGCGGGTGCGGCCTCCGGAGCCGCCGCCTTGTCTTCGGGCGCTTTCACTTCGCCAGGCTTGTCTCCAGGCGCTTTCTCTTGGCCCGCCTTGTCTGCATTCGACTTGTCTGCGGGCGCAGCCGTCTCGCCCTTTGTCGGCTTCTTCTCGGCCGGCGCCTCGGCGGCAGGTTTTGCCTCCGGCTTGACTTCGGGTTTGGCTTGTTCCTCGGTCGGCGTCGCAGCTTCGGGCGCAGCCGTCTCGGCCTTGCCCTTGGCTTTATCTTTGCCTTGGCCCTTGTCCTGTCCTTTAGCCCGCTTGCCGCCGTCCGGCTTGGCTTCCGGCTGCGCCTGCTCCGTCTCCGGCTGCACTTCCTTTGCGGCCGGCTGCTGTTCGGGCTGCGGTTGAGCCTCCGGCTCGGCCTGCTTCTTCGGCTTCTTCGGCTTTTCCTGCGTTACCGGCTGCTCCTGCTGCGGCTCGGCCTCCGGTTTTGCCTCGGGCTGGGCTTCCTGCTTGGACTTTCGCTCTGGCTTGCTTTCGGCCTGCGGCGCGGGCTCTGCCTTCGGCGCGGCTTCGGCCTTCGGCGGTTCCGGCTGTGCCTTGGGTTCGGGCGCCGGCGCCTCCTTCCGCTCAGCCTTCGGCTTTTCGGCCGGCGCCTCCTTCGGTTGCTCGGCGGCCGGCGCCTGTTCGGCCGGAGCTTGCTCCTTCTGTTTGTGCTTCTTCTTCAGCAATTCCTCTTCGGAAGGCGCGTCCTGCGCCACCTCGAAGCTGCCTTGTTCGACTTGCCGCACGGCTGGCGCCTGCGGCGCGACGTCGCGCACGGCAGCCATTGCCGATGCCGGCTGGAACGCCAGCGAAAGGGAAAGCAACGGAAAAGCCGCGCTTGCGAACAATCTTGATTTCATGCCCATCGGGTTTCCTCGATCCTGGTTGAGCTTCTTAAAGGCCGATAGGCCCCGGTTCCGCCCCTAGCTTTGCATTGAGGCGAAACGGCGGAATGGCAATCGCCGAACCGCCGATTTGTTCCGGTTCTAGGAAGCCGCGGATTAACCTCGCGTGAATGTTGCAGTCTGCCGGCGTTCATCTCGCCTGCTATTTGCACCGCCCAATTGCGATGGGATTTGTGTTGCAATTCCATCAAAAAAAGTCTGATTATCGCCGCAAGGCGGTCTAGGTACCGTTGAATTGCGGCCGTCAGCCCACGAGAAAAACAGCGGCGGCTACCAACAGAGAGGATCCTCATGCATATCTCCACCCGTATTTTCGCGGCAGCCTCGATCGCGGCGATGTCCCTTTTCGCTGGCTCGGCCATGGCCGATGGCGAAAAGTATGTGATCGGCACCGATTCGACCTATCCGCCCTTCGAGTTCGTCGATGCCAGCGGCACGATCCAGGGCTTCGACATCGACATCACCAAGGCGCTCTGCGCTGAGATGAAGGCTGAATGCTCCTTCGTCAGCACCGACTGGGACGGCATCATCCCGGCGCTCAACGCCAAGAAGTTCGACATGATCGTTTCCTCCATGTCGATCACCCCGGAGCGTCTGAAGCTCGTCGATTTCTCCAACAAGTACTACAACACCCCGCCAGCCATCGCCGTGCCGAAGGATTCGACGATTACTGACGTTGCCGGGCTCAAGGGCAAGGTGATCGGCGCGCAGACCTCCACGACGCACGCCAACTATGCCGAGAAGCATCTGGCCGACACCGAACTGAAGCTCTACCCCACCGCTGACGAATACAAGCTCGACGTCTCCAGCGGCCGTGTCGACGCCGTCATCGACGACGTCGTGGTTCTCTCCGAATGGGTCAAATCCGACGCCGGCGCCTGCTGCAAGATCTTGACGACTCTGCCGGTCGACAAGGAAATCAACGGCAACGGCGCCGGCATTGCCATCCGCAAGGGCGATCCGCTCAAGGAAAAACTGAACACGGCGATCGCTGCGATCCGCGCCAGCGGTGAGTACAAGAAGATCCAGGACAAGTACTTCGACTTCGACGTTTACGGCGAATAAGAAATTCGCTATCTGGCCAATCAAGGTAATGGCGGAAGGCTTGCTCTTCCGCCATTTTTGTTTGACAAAGATAGCAAGATCAAAACGGCAAAAGCCGTGAGGGGAATTATCGCATGGGCGGATTATTTTCCGCGCTCGGCTCCTTCTGGAGCTCACTTGTGCACATTTTCGATCCGTTATGCGGACCCGTTGGCATCTTCACCTGGCTAGGTCAGTCGACGATTCTTGCCTGTGGCGATACCGGCTGGGGCGACGAGATCGCGCTTGGCCTGCAGGTGACCGTTTCGGTGGCAATCGTCACCCTACCGATCGGCCTCGTCATCGGCTTCCTAGTGGCGCTCGGCCAGCAGTCGGAAGAAAAATCGCTTCGGCTGGCGGCCGGCATCTACACGACGATCTTCCGAGGCCTGCCGGAGCTTCTGACGCTCTTCATCATCTATTACGGCATGCAGATGCTGATCCAGTCTCTGCTGACCTTCGTCGGTTATGACGGGCCGCCGGTCGAGATCAACGCCTTCCTCGCCGGCGTCATCGCGCTTTCGGTGGTCTTCTCCGCCTACTGTTCGGAAGTATTGCTCTCAGCCTTTCGCGCCATTCCCAAGGGGCAGTATGAGGCAGGCGATGCGCTTGGACTGCATAGCGGTCGCACGCTGCGCCTGATCATCCTGCCGCAGCTCGTGCGCATCGCGCTGCCGGGCCTGACGAACCTCTGGATGGTGCTCCTGAAGGACACCTCCTACGTCTCAATCATCAGTCTTGCCGATATCCTGCGCCAGACAAGTGTCGCCGTGCGCGTGACCAAAGAACCCTTCTTCTTCTATGGCCTGGCCTGCTGTCTCTATCTGGTGCTCGCCATTCTCTCCTCCTTTCTGCTCGTCTATGTCGAGCGGTGGGCCAGACGTTCGGAGATCCGCCGATGAGCTACGCCGAAACGCTGATCCCGCCGCAGCCCGCACCTCGCGAAGTGATGAAGCCGATGACGCCGGCGCGTATGGCCGGCTATATTTTTGTCGCCGTCTGGGCAGTATTCGGCGCGCTGCTGGTGATCTCCGTCGTCAACGGCTGGGATCCGGAAAAATTCACCCGCTACGGACCGCGCTATCTCCACGGTCTCGGGGTCACACTCAGCCTCGTTTTCATTTCCGTGATCTGCGGCGCAGTTCTGTCGCTGCCGCTTGCCGCAGCGCGCATGTCGAAGAACCGGTTGCTGAATGCGCTCGCCTACGGCTACATCTATTTCTTCCGCGGCACGCCGCTGCTTGCCCAGTTGTTCCTGGTTTATTACGGCCTCGGCGTTTTCCGGCCGCAGCTTGAAACCGTCGGTATCTGGTGGTTCTTCCGCGAAGCTTGGTATTGCGGCCTTTTTGCCATGACCATCAATACCGCGGCCTACCAGGCGGAAATCCTGCGCGGCGCCATCGAAAGCGTATCGCATGGCCAGCACGAGGCGGCCGCGGCCCTCGGCATCCACCGGTTCATCGCTTTCCGCAAGATCATTCTGCCGCAGGCTCTCATCGTCGCACTCCGCCCTTATGGCAACGAAATCATCCTGCTGATCAAGGGCTCGGCGGTCGTCGCCATCATCACCGTGCTCGACCTGATGGGCGAAACCCGCTACGCCTTCTCCCGCACCTTTGACTACCAGACCTATCTCTGGGCAGCGATCTTCTACCTCGTCATCGTCGAGGCGCTGCGCCATCTCTGGGCTTGGATCGAACGCCGCTTGACCCGGCATCTCAAGCGCTGATGCATGCCGCCCGAAGGTGTCTCACGGTTTTCAGACAACAGCGTGCATCAATGAGAACCGACGTGGCAGCACTCCCCACTATATGCTGCTAATCTATTGATATTAAAAATCAATTGTCCTTTTATGAAGTATCTGTAAAGCTTCCGTTAACCACTCGCATGTTTCCATATCACGTAGCGCTAATAAGCGCGCGAGTGGGAACGAGAAGAAGTGAACACGATGCACAAGGACATGGAAAAACAACTGAAGGGCTATGGTCTGACGACCGCCCAGATCCTCTACCACCTGCCGGATCATCCGGCGATCCTACAGACTTATGTCTGGCAGGATTATGATCTCGCCCCCGATTTTCCTGAAATGCGCGGCTTTCTGAAATTTTGGGAAGAAAAGCTCGACGGACCGCTGCATTCGGTGCGCTATGTCCACCGCAAGCTGATCTCGCCAACCGAGTGGCGGGCGCTGAAAGGAGAGTTCATCCTGCACTGATCCGGCCCCTACCCACCATCAGACATGTGCCTCGCCATGGCCGAATTCACCTTGGTCACGGACCGGGCGGAGCGCAAAGCAGAGGATGCTGAGGTAGAAGACGATGACGATGATGATGACCGCAAGGCCGGGAATAGGCCCCAGCACCGCATTATCGATGACATAGGTCCAGGACTGCGCCTGTAGCGCCGGCATGCCCTCCGTTTGCAATTTCGGCGTCGAGATCTTCAGGCACCAGGCGAGAAACAGGATAGAATACATCCAACCATAGTTCCGTTTGAGCCGGCGGTGCATCGCGTCCCAGTAGCTGAGCAGGAAACGCGGCTTGCGCAGGCTGCTGGCGATCACCGAGGCCCATTCTCTGCCGACCCCCGCCTCCGGCGCCAAAATCTGCGCGAAATAGCAGCGCTCGATCTGGCGAATGCGGGCTCGGTAGATGTCGAAGAAGCGGTAGCGCCGCGCTTCGATGATCAGAAGCAGCGTCACCAGCATCATCCCGAACAGCAGCACGCCGTGATGCGAGGTCGGCGTCGACAGCGACACCGAAAGCAGCGCCGCGACCACGGTGATCGCCCAGTTGGACGTTCGGTCGATACGGTCGCGCCAACTCGTCATCCGCCCGAGTTCACCGCGGTAATAATGGCTAAGCGTGTTGGTGATCTCGCCTGGCGTGCCAGGCAGCAGCAATGCCCGTGCAGCCTCCCCTTCAGGTAGCAATGACGGCCGTTCTTGCTCCGATTTCATCGGTATTCCTCCCTTCGTCTTCTTTGCGCCCATTCTGCGCTCGCAGCAGCGCCATTGCAAAACTTCGAAAGCCGCCTTAGACGCATGCCTGAAACAAAAGGACGATGGACCGCGATGGCAAAGAAGATCGACGAAGAAGCCCTTGGCGAGGCCTATAACCGCGCTCTGGCGCTGGAAAAGGCCGGCGATGTCGACGCGGCGGTGGCAGCCTATGAGGAAGTCCTGGCAATCGATCCCGACGATCACGGCGGTGCCGCCGTGCGCATCGCCGCCATGGGCCGCGGCGAAACTCCTGCCAGGGCGCCTGACGCCTATGTCGAAACCCTGTTCGACCAGCATGCCGAGGTTTTCGAGGACGTACTTGTCGAGCAGCTCGGCTATCACGTGCCGATGCTGGTGCGCCAGCGCCTGCAGGCGCTGAAGCTCGGACCGTTCAAGCGGCTGCTCGATCTCGGCTGCGGCACGGGCCTGACCGGCGGCGCACTGCGCGACCTCTGCGCCGACATGACCGGCATCGACCTATCGGAGAAGATGGTCGAGATCGCCCATGAGAAGGATCTCTACGAAACCCTCTTCGTCGCCGAGGTCGAAGATTTCCTCGACGACAACGACGAGGACGCCTTCGACATCATCACAGCCACCGACGTACTGCCCTATCTCGGCGCACTCGAACCGCTGTTCTTCGGCGCCGCCGAGAACCTGACGTCGGGCGGCCTGTTCATCTTCTCCTCGGAAACCGTGCCGGACGCCACTCTCGCTGGCCGCGCCTACATGGTCGGTCCGCATCAGCGCTTCGCCCATGCCGACGCCTATGTGAAAGAACGCCTGGCGGCCACCGGTTTCGAACTCGTCGAGATATCGGATATCAACGTGCGCATGGAAGACGGCCAGCCGACACCCGGCCATTTGGTGGTCGCAAGATATATTGGCTGATGGCGATACTTGCGCGATTGGCAAACTATCTGTTGTGCTATGCCGGCCGACCTGATACTTAGTCGAACGGTAAAGTTTATCACAACAGGAAAGGTCGCCGCATGTCGCTCGTGTTCTATGGGCATCCGCTCGCCTCCTTCTGCCACAAGGTGCTGATCGCGCTTTACGAAAACGGCACACCCTTCGAAAATCGTCTCGTCGATCTGTCCGACGAGAGCTCGCGTTCCGATCTCTTCCGCTTCTGGCCGATCGGCAAGATGCCGCTGCTGCGGGACGAGGCGCGCGACAGCACCATTCCCGAGACGTCGATCATCATCGAATATCTCGAGCACTACTATCCTGGCCCCGTTCGCCTGCTGCCGCTTGAGATTGACCGGGCGCTGCAGGTCCGCCTCTGGGATCGATTCTTCGACCATTATGTCCAGGCGCCGATGCAGGCGCTCGTCAGCAATCGCCGGCGCCCCGAGGGCACGGCTGATGAAATCGAGGTGACCGCCGCCAAGGCGACACTCGCCACTGCCTATGCGATGATCGAAAAGCAGCTCGCCGACAAACAATGGATAGCGGGCGACGGCTTCACCATGGCCGATTGCGCCGCAGCCCCGTCGCTCTTCTATGCCGAGACGCTGGTTCCGTTTTCAGCGGAGCAGCCGAACCTTCGCGCCTATTACGATCGGCTGCTGACGCGCCCCTCCTTTGCACGGGCACTGGACGAGGCCCGCCCCTACTTCAAGTTCTACCCCTATAAAGAGCGGTTGCCCGCCCGCTTCCGGGATGCCGCTGGATGATCGAAAGCCAGGCCGATCTCGACCGCATGTTCCACGCGCTATCCGACCGCAGCCGGCGCGGCATGATCGATCGCCTCGGCCGTGGCCCGGCTTCGGTCACCGAGCTGGCCGCGCCGCTCGCGGTGGCCTTGCCGACGGTAATGAAACATCTGCAGGTGCTGGAGCATAGTGGCCTCGTGCTCTCGGAGAAATCCGGCCGGGTTCGAACCTACCGCCTGCAGCAGGATGCGCTTGCCACCGTCGAGCGCTGGGTGGAACAGCGAAAGAGCCGCTGGACGACTACCTTCGATAGGCTGGATCAATTTCTCGCCGAAGAACCGGAGAGCTTTTCCGAATGACGACACGATCTGCCGAACATGCCACCCTCGTCATCGAGCGCCGCCTGAAAGCACCGGTCGGCCGTGTCTTCCGCGCCTGGTCGACGCCGGAGGCAAAGCGTCAATGGTTCGCCTGCCACGGCGAATGGGTTCCGCTGGATTACAGGCTCGATTTCCGTCCCGGCGGTACCGAGCGAAACCATGTCGCCGATACGGACGGGCTCCTGCACGCTTTTGACGCCCATTACATCGATATCGTGCCTGACACCCGTATCATCTATGCCTATGAGATGAAGCTCGGCGAAAGGCGCATCTCCGCCTCGCTCGCCACAATCACCTTCGAAGCTGAACCCCACGGCACGAAAATGGTCTTCACCGAGCAGGTAGTCTTCCTCGACGGCTACGCCGACAACGGCGCCCGCCTCCAGGGCACGGAGATCGGCCTCGACAATCTCGAACTCTTTCTCGAGCGCGAGGCGAACCCGATCCATTAAAGCGCGTCGCGATCTTTCAGATTCGCTCTTCGCGCTTTAGGTCTTTGTTTTTACGCTGTCGCTATCGCTAAACTGCTGCACACTTTTGCGCGAAATGCTTTAGCGAAACCTCATGTTCCGCTTGATTTCTTCCGCGACACGGCAGTCTTTGATAACGTGTTCAGCGCTGCGGCGGCACGAACGAGCGCCTTCAGCGCCTCCTCGTCGATCGTGTCGCCTTGATGGAAATCGATGGCGCGCCGGGTGTTGCCTTCGAGGCTGGAGTTGAACAGTCCCGTGGGATCCTCCAGCGAGGCGCCCTTGGCGAAGGTCAGTTTCACCACGCTCTTGTAAGTTTCGCCGGTGCAGATGATCCCGGCGCGCTCCCATACCGGAACTCCTCGCCACTTCCATTCCTCAAGCACCTCGGGCACGGCCTGCTTGATCAGCATTCGGACCTGGGCAAGCTTCTCGCCCCGCCAGTCTCCCAGTTCCTCGATCCTCGCATCGATCAACTGAGAGGGGGACGTTTCCTCGCTTGCTTCCCCGGAATCGCTTTTCTTCATGGTTGCTGACGCTTTCTTCATGGTTCCTCCCACCCGTCGTTCGAGTGCTATTTGTTTACATCCGTTCGCCGGGCAAGCGGCTGGCCTGCTCCACCCAGGCGGCAAGCTGGGCTTCGTCGATTTCGTCCTCCTCGCGGATATCGAGGTAGCGCACTTCCTTCTGCTTGGAATGGCCGGGCGGCAGAGGATGCAGCGACGTACCCCGGAAAAAGGCCACCTTGACGTATTTGGCGAAGCAGTGAACGCTGAGAAACCAGCCCCGCTCTTCGATGCCATAGAGAGGCGAGTTCCATTTGACCGCCTTGTTCACACCCGGCACAGTGTGCGTGATCAGCGCGTCGAGACGGCGTCCGACGGCGCTTTTCCAGTCCGGAATGGCAGCGATATAGGCCTGCACAGGAGCATCGCCATAACCCTTGGCGATCTGCGGGTTGCCTCCCGAGAGGAGCTTCGGCTCCGCCGCAGCCGGCTGAGTGGCTGTCTTCTTTCTGATCTTCGCTGCGGTATTGGAAGTCTTGCCGGCCATTGCCTTCACTCCTACCTGCCGCGCCATCTGGCAGCATAAGGCAGCATGAACAGGTAAAGACCGGTCAGCAATAGCAGGCCAAGCGGCAGCAGCGCCAAGAGGCCTACCCAGACGATCGATTTCTCCTGGACCATCGCGACGATATTGAGAATGACCGCCATGGCAAAGGCAACGGACAGCCAGCGGTGGGTCTGCCGCAACCAGTTGTTCCATTTCAATGGCACCTCCCGCGTTTAAGATCAGCCCCGGCGATGAGCGGCCTTACTCCGTCCGCGCCAGCACCTGCTCCAGATTTGCGAAGAACTGTGTCCACCCGCTCCTGGCGCCCTGAAAAGCCTGCCGCTGATCCGGCCGGAACCCCGACTGCTCCATGCGCAGGTGCGTGCCCGTGCCGGTCGGAGTGAGAGTCCAGGTAACGGTGCTTTCGAGACCATAGGCATCCCAGCTGTAGGACAGGGTCTTGTTCGGCTCGACTTCCAGGACCTTACAGTCGACGGAACCCCAATCTGCGCTGAACTTGAAGCGGTGGTCGGCGACCGGCTTGAAGTCGCTCTTCATCAGCCATTCCTGGATCAGGTGCGGCTGGGTCAGCGCCCGCCAGATCTTCTCCGAGGGAAATGGGATTTCCCTTTCGATGACGACTGCGCGTGTTTCGGTCGATGTGTCGGTCATTGATCCATCCTTTTCAGCAAATCTTCGAGATCATTGAAGCGGCTTTGCCAGAACGCGGCCATCTCACTCGTCCAGTCGACCAGTGGTGCCAGCGCGCCCAGCTGCGCGCTGTAATGCGTCTGGCGCCCTTCGTGGCGGTCGCGCACCAATCCAGCCTGCTTTAGTATGCCGAGATGTTTTGAGACGACCGGCTGAGAAACCCCGGCCCGAGCCGTCAGAGCCCCGACCGTCTTCTCTCCTTCGCGGCACAGCCGCTCGAAAAGAGCCCGCCGTGTCGGATCAGCGAGCGTTTTGAAGAGCGCGTCTTGAGCATCGGACATTCGAATTCATACCTATTCAGCTATGGATTAATTCATAGCCAATGAGGCATGCGTGAGTCAAGAGGCAAACGAAGAGCGAAAAGAATTAGCAGGCCTAGCCGATGTGGATAAGCCGGCGGACACGACGTTCGGGAAGACTGTGAGGAAATGAAGCATATCTCACTGGCTATAAATCAACGCGTTTCGCTGGATTATGCGCCCCAGGACGATTTCGGCAGGATGGCGCCAAGGTCTCAAACAATGACAATCATCAATACCGAGGATTACGCGATCTGCCGCTCCGAACCGGGCATGGCCGCACTCAACAAAACGCCGAAAGCCACGGGGCGGCTTCCGGCGATATCCTGTTCGGCGTCGCGTCGGAACTCAGGAACCGGAGACGACCTTCAGGTTGCCGCCGTGGCTGCCGCCTGCAAAGACCTGCTCGCCGCCGAATTCGTTGTTGAACGCCAGGCGCTGCTGCGCGCGGGTGATACCGAGCTCGGGGAAGAGCAGCTCGGCGACACGATAGGCTTCCTCCAGGTGCGGATAGCCGGAGCCGATCACCGTATCGATCCCGATCTCCTGATATTCGGCAAGGCGCGCGGCAACCGTCTTCGGCGACCCCACAAGCGCGGTGCCGGCACCAGCCCGCACCAAGCCGACACCGGCCCAGAGGTTCGGCGAGACCTCGAGCTTGTCGCGCCGGCCGCCGTGAAGAGCGGCCATACGCTTCTGGCCGACCGAGTCGGACTCATGAACGAAGCGCTCCTGCGCCTCGCGGATCGTATCGTCGTCGAGATGGCGGATCAGCCGCTCCGCCGCCTCCCATGCCTCCTCGTCGGTCTCGCGCACGATGAAGTGCAGGCGGATGCCGAAGGTCACCTCGCGGTCGCGCTCGGCGGCCGCCTTGCGCACCTTGGCGATCTTTTCGGCCACCTGTGCCGGCGGCTCGCCCCAGGTCAGATATTTGTCGACGCGGCCGACCGAGAAATCGATGCCGGCATCCGATGAACCGCCAAAATAAAGCGGCGGACGCGGGTTCTGCACTGAGGGAAAGCCGAGGCGCGCATTTGTCGCCTTAATGTATTTGCCGTCAAAGCTCGCCGTGCCCTTATCCAGCAGTTCCTCGAAGACCGTGAAGAACTCCTCCGCATGGGCATAACGCTCGTCATGTTCGAGATGGATGCCGTCACCGGCAAGCTCGGCCGGACTGCCGCCCACGACGATGTTGAGCAGCAGGCGGCCGTTGGAGATGCGATCGAGCGTCGTCGCAAGTCGCGCGTAATAAGCGGGCGATGCCGTGCCGGGGCGGACCGCCACCAGGAACTGCAGCTTCTCGGTCTTGGCCGCGAGAGCCGCCGCCGTCACGAAGGATTCTTCGCAGGCAACGCCTGTCGGCAGCAGCACGCCGGAATAGCCGAGCCGGTCGACAGCCTGGGCGATCTGCGTGAGATAGCCGATCTCGGGCGCGCGGTTGAGATCGGAGGAACCGAGATAGGTGCCGTCGCCCGATGTCGGGATGAACCAAAGGAAATTGATGGGATCGGATGTGGCGGTCATGGAAACAATCCTTTGCTGCTAAATTCGAAAATCAGCTCGCGCGGTCAAGCTGGGCCCTGGCAGGCGACGACACACGGACGTGCCTGCGCATCGCAGCCGCACGGATGCTTGGGAGGATCATGGCGGCGGGAAGAATTCCGGGGCTTCGTCTGCGCGTGAACATCTGAATATCCTGTCGATCGATGGCGGCCGGCCGGATGCCGTCAATGGTCGCCGTCGATCGCCAGGATACTGGCATAGACTACAAATTATATCGACAATATCAATTTCGCATTGTCATCCGCTTCGGGGAATAATTTTTCCCGTTCAGGCGCTCGTCGACACGGGCCTGCTGATACCGGCCTTCTTCCGCTACCCCTCCCGACGTTCGGCGGCCAGCCGCTCGCGGAGAAAACCGGCCCCACCTGCAAGGCGCGTCGCCAGCAGGCTAGCCGGATCGACCATGCGCCAATAGGGCGTGACCGTCGAAACCGCCTCGCCCTTTTGCAGCGCGTGGAAAGACAGATCGGCGATCGCGCGCAGATGCCGCTGAACGGTGACCGGACAACAGGCGTCCGCCCCGTATTGGGTAGCGAGACGGCGGCGAAGGACGCCAAGCTCGGTGAAAACACCTTCCTGTGCCAACCGAATTTGCGCTGCGACCATCTGCTGCGATGGAATCAGCGTCGCCTGCATTCCACTGCGGCCTTTGCGCCGCGGCTTGATCGTCGGAATTTCGCTCATATCACCCCCCCGGAACATTTTGCCTGATCCCCATCTAGGGCCTAGGCGAGCGGCGACCAGCCTCCTATGCGTCTATCGGAAGGAACTCCGTCTTCACGGCTTTTCTGCTCCCCCCGTTTCGGTTAATCCTCGGGGCCTCGCACACCCGATAAGGACAGGACATATGGCTAAAGTCGCATTCATCGGTCTCGGCGTCATGGGCTTTCCCATGGCAGGGCATCTGAAGACGAAGGGCGGCCACGATGTCACCGTCTACAATCGAACAGTCGAAAAGGCCGTCGCCTGGGCCGAGAAATTCTCCGGCAAATCCGCTCCCACCCCGGCTGAGGCTGCAGCAGGCGCCGATTTCGTCTTCGTCTGCGTCGGCAATGACGAAGATCTCCGATCGGTGACATCTGGCGAAAACGGCGCCCTGCACGGCATGAAGCCGGGTTCGGTGCTGATCGACAACACCACCGCCAGCGCCGAAGTCGCTCGCGAACTTTATGCCGTGGCAAAGGAAAAAGGCGTCGATTTCATCGACGCTCCCGTCTCCGGCGGCCAGGCCGGCGCTGAAAACGGCGCCCTCACCGTCATGTGCGGTGGCGACGAGGCCGTCTTCGAACGCGCCAGGCCCGTCATCGACGCCTATGCCCGCATGGTCGGTCTGATGGGGCCGGCAGGTTCAGGCCAACTGACCAAGATGGTCAACCAGATCTGCATCGCCGGCCTCGTCCAGGGACTTGCCGAAGCACTGCATTTCGGCAAGCGCGCCGGCCTTGATATTGAAAAGGTCGTCGAGGTTATCTCCAAGGGGGCGGCCGGCTCCTGGCAGATGGAAAACCGCCACAAGACCATGAACGCAGGCAAATATGATTTCGGCTTCGCGGTCGACTGGATGCGCAAGGATCTCGGCATCGTGCTCACCGAAGCGCGCCGCAACGGCGCCAAGCTGCCTGTCACTGCCGTGGTCGACCAATTCTACGGCGACGTACAGGCGATGGGCGGCAATCGCTGGGATACATCCTCGTTGCTCGCCCGCCTGGAACAGGATGATTTTAGTCCCGGTCGGACTAAAATCTGAATCTCGTTCTAAATTGAAGGGACAGGTGCATGATGCCGAAAACCGCTCACACTTTTCGGCATCATCCTGTAGAAAAATGATCACGCCCGCCTCCGACGCAGCCGAACTGATCGCGCATCTCGAAAAGCTGCGTTCGGAGGAAAATATCGCCGGCATGGCGCGCTTCGGCATTGTCACGAACCGCGCCCTCGGCATATCCAATCCCGATATCAAGGTGGTCGCCAGACTGGCGAAGAAGGATCAAGTCCGGGCAGTTCAGCTCTGGCGAAGCGATATCCGTGAAGCCCGCCTGCTCGCCCTGTACACCGCCGAGCCGAAGCGGCTGACGGCAAACAAAGCCCGGAATTGGGCCAATGATTTCAATTCCTGGGAGATCGTCGATTGCCCCGCCGATCTCTTCATCGAGGCCGCGCTGGACGAGCTCATCCCAGAATTCGCCGACGACGAGCGCGAATTTGTCAAGCGCACTGCCTTCGCCATGATTGCCGGCGCAGCCGTCCATTGCAAAAAGGAGCCCGACGCCACCATCCTTGCCTGGCTGCCGCTGATCAAGGCTCATTCCGGCGACCCTCGAAACTTCGTCCGCAAGGCGGTCAACTGGGCGCTTCGCAGCATCGGAAAGCGCAATCTCGCCTGCCATGCACCGGCGCTGGCCCTCGCAAGAGCCTTGGCCGAAAGCTCTGATAAAACCGCTCGCTGGATCGGCAAGGATGCCAACAGGGAACTGGCCGGCGAGAAGCTGCTGGCACGGCTGCGATAAAGCGGATGCCGGCTTCAAACCTGAAGCCCCTTCTTGGTCAATGCTGCTTCATCAATGCTGCCGGGATTTTTCGACCAGGAAATCGATCAGCACCCGCACAGCCGGCGGCATGCCCTTGGCGGTCGTGAAGACGATATAGAACTGGCTCTCCTCCGACTGCCATTCCGGCAGCACTCGCACCAGCTTGCCAGCCTGGAGATCGGCCTCGCAGGCACTTTCGAGCAAAAGCCCGAAGCCGAGGCCGGCACGGGCCGCGTCGAGGATGGCGGTCATGCTCCGACAGGTCAGCCGCGGCTGATGCCGAATCACCTGTCTGGCGTCATCTGGACCGATCAATTCCCAGCTGTGGAACGACACCCATGACGTCATTGCCAGCGTCGGAAGCTCGGCGAGCTCGTCCACACAATTCAAGCAGCCGGTGCGCTCGACCAGCGAGGGACTTGCGACGAGAATACGCCGCGCCCGGTCAAGCTTGCGCATCGTCAGGCTCGTCTGCGTCTCCGGCTCGTTGGTCGCCCTCACCTCAAGATCGATCCGTTCGTTGATGAGGTCAGCGCGCCGGTCGGAGCCGATGATCTGCAGCTTGATCTTCGGATAGCGCTCCAGGAATTCAGGCAGTATTCCGCCGACCGAAATGTCGACGAGACCGAGAGGGCAGCCCATCCGCACCACGCCTTGCGGGTCGGATTGAGCCTCGCTGACGATTGATTTGGCGCGGTCGGCCTCCTGCAAGATGGTCTGGCATCTTTCGTAGAAAGCCTGGCCGATCTCTGTCACCCGGAAGTGACGAGTCGAGCGTTCTATAAGCCTTGCGCCAAGCCCGTCCTCAAGGCGGCTGACCCGCCTGCTCAACTTCGATCGCGGTATCTTCAGATCGCGACTTGCAGAAGCGAAGCCGCCGCTGGAGACGACAGCGGCGAAATAATAGTAGTCGTTGAGATCGTCCATACAAGCTGCCCGAGAGAAGGAAATGAATGCCAGCCCCCTGCAAGGAGTTGTATCGTCTCTCCAACAAAGCTGTAATCACATTGTCGGCATTGGACCTTCTTTTCACGACCTGTTGCGGCCAAGCCTGGCGAGGCCGACTACGAGAAAGGACCAATAGCTCCCTTACGGTGATGCTATCGATCAATCCAGCTCGCTTGAAAATTGAAAAAGGGAGTGCCTCGAGAGACGGTCCACGCAAGAAGCCGGCGTGCAATACGCAACATCCGCTCCGGTTCACCTGAAAAGGCTGTGCTGAAAGACTGCCTTGAAGACTGCGCGTCAAAAACGCTGCAAGGACGGCCCGGCAGGGAAGACCGGACCCGTCCCCGTAGCTGATCGGAGGTCACTCGGATCAGAAACTGATTTGAAGTGCCCCCGGCCCGAAGGCCGGGAGCATTCACTAAGTTGATTAGAACGAACGCTGCAGACGGAAGTAGCCCGTCGTGGAGTCGTCGCCATCATCCGGATCGAGGTACTGAACCGAAGCCTTGGCGTAGAAGTTGTCGACGATCTGGTAATCAACTGTCAGACCGACCTTCCAAGCATCGCCGAGACCGTCGAAGTCATCCGGAACGGCCTTGTCGCCACCGAAGTAGTTGCCGTAGTACTGAACGGCCGGGGTGATCTTCAGCTTGTCGGTTGCCTTGATGGCGTATTCGGCTGCAATAGCCCATTCAGCCGAGGAGTAGTAGGAGTTTGGTCCGGAAGAGTATACGCCAGCGAGGCCGAGCGTGCCGGGGCCGATTTCAACCGTACCCATAGCGCGGATTGCGCCGTCTTCGTTGTCGAAGTCCCAGCCGCCAGTGACCTGGTAGCTGAAGGCACCAGCCGTGCCGCCGACGCCGAAGGCAACGCCAACGTTGTTTGCTTCTTCGTCGCCCTTGTAAACGCCGTCTTCCAGTTCGTCGACGCTGAGGCCAGCGTAGAAGGTGCCGCTTTCATACTGATAGCGCATGGAGTTGTGGAGCGTTACAACCGAACCGATGTCGTCGGTTTCGCCGGAGAGGCCATCGTCCCACCAGCTGTAGAAGAGACCAGCGCGGAAGCCCGCGATGTCGAGGTAAGCGGAGTCGAGAATAGCGTCCTGATCGGTGGCGTTGTCAGCATTGAACTGCATGACGATGACGCCGGTCAGCGGACCATACTCGGTATCGCTCTTGGCCGTGAACTGAACCTGACCGCGCGTAACGGCATCCCAATCGGAGTCGTTAGGATGAGCTAGCGAACCGCCAACCTGATCGCCAACGTTGACCTGGAAACGAATGTAGCCTTCGATCTTGAGGCAGGTTTCGGTGCCCGGGATGTAGAAGTAGCCGGTGCCGTAAGCGTCGCAGACGCGAACGTATTCAACCGGTTCCGGCTCAGCAGCAACGATAGCGTCAGCTGCAAGAACCGGCGTCGATGCAGCAAATGCTGCTGCTGATGCAAGCAAAACCATTCTGATGTTCATTTACCAATCCATTCCTTTGTCGATCGGGGCTGGCTTCCAATCGGATAGTCGATTTGAAGCCGGCCCAGTTTGAACAGCCATCTCGGCGTGCGGATCGATCGAACCGCCAAACCGTCATCACATACAAGGCCCTATCAAGCAATTCTCGATACATGCAGGATGGGGCCCCGACAGTAACTTTCACCGGCGACGTGATTTTTATACAACAATTTCAATTATTTAGACTAAACACACGCCAAACGGCTCCGCGACGGAAATCCTCCATCGCAAGCCGCAAACACTACGCCCCATTTTGTCAAATTCTCCACCATCCGACCCCCGTCGAACATACTGGTGAAGCGCACAAACTCTACCGCCGGCTAATGGACAGATACAAGGCAGCGGTTTAGAACATGGTGTCCTGAATTCGATTCCAATGAGACAAAATGATGACATGGCGCTCATTGGTTCCATGCAACATACCCCCGTATTCCTTACCAGGCTATGTATTTCGAGAACCTTGGCGCAATTCGAGCGTTTTTTCGCTATTTTTCGGGATTTTCTGCAATCGGGTCACAATCTGCTGAGAGCTTTGCCTTTCGGCTCAGTCACTCTTTTCGTGGTCGGATTGTCTCTGCAGCCTCAATCCAAGGGGAATGGGGCTCACGTGCGGCCGCAGTCTGCAAACCATCTTAGTGGGTTTAGATGATTGCCTCGGGCGCCCGCAGGCCACATCTCGAATCAACCTTATTGGGTAGTCTCCCGTGCGATCGCAGATCACACGGGGAGAGCTTCAATCCTCGTTGGATTTGGCATTATCGAGAAGCATATAGTCGAGCGGCAACTGCGTCGAATACTTGATCTGCTCCATCGCGAAGGCGGAGGAGACGTCGCGAATCTCGATCTTGGCGATCATCCGCTTATAAAAAGCGTCATAGGCTGCGATATCGGGCACGACGACTCGCAAGAGATAGTCGACATCGCCGCTCATCCGGTAGAATTCGACTACTTCGGGGAACTCGGCGACCACCTCGGAAAAGCGCCGCAGCCATTCGATCGAATGGGTGGCGGTGCGAATCGACACGAAGACGGTGACCTTGGTGTTGACCTTCTCCGGATCAAGGATGGCGACCCGGCGCTTGATGACGCCGTCTTCTTCCATTTTCTGAATGCGCCGCCAGCATGGGGTCGTCGAAAGCCCGACTTTTTTGGCGAGATCGGCCACGGCAAGCGTCGAATCTTCTTGCAGCAGACGCAGTATTTTTCGGTCGAGGCGGTCCATGCGCACAACAGTCCTTTCGAATTATTTTCTTTGTATAACTCGATTCCGCGCGACGAAAAGAATTTTGTTTCAGGAAAGCAGCATTTTCGTTCGATCCTGTAGGATCGGGAGCAATTCTTTCTCGAACCACGGATTGCGCTTCAGCCAGCCGCTGTTGCGCCAGCTGGGATGTGGCAACGGCAGCACCGCCGGCAACCGGTTGGACAGAAGACTGTTACGCCACGCCCGCACCGTCTCGGTCATATTGCCCTGTCTTTCGCCGGCCATATGCCAAGCCTGGGCATATTGGCCGATGACCAGCACCAGTTCGATCTGCGGCATCGCCGAAATCATCCTTCGCCGCCAGAACGGCGCGCATTCGCGACGCGGCGGCAGATCCCCGCCTTTGTCGTCATAGCCGGGAAAGCAGAAGCCCATGGGCACGATGGCGAATCGGTCTCGGTCGTAGAAGCTTGCCCTGTCAACGCCGAGCCATGAACGCAACCGGTCGCCCGAAGCATCGTCGAACGGCAAGCCGCTCTCATGGACCCGAAGCCCGGGCGCCTGCCCGGCGATCAGGATTCGCGCGCTCGATGAGATCACCGCCACCGGCCGCGGCTCGTGCGGCAGCCGATATTCGAGGCCTTTCGCCGGCGTGTCACGACAGATGCGGCAGGAAGCTATCTCCCGCCGCAATGTCTCCAGCTCGGCTTCGTCGGTCATGGCTTCACTCCCATCCGACGATCCGCCTGATAAAGCGCAGCGGGCCATCGAAACCGGAACTCTGGCGCGCATGATCACGCACATCGCGCGGCCGCTCGAAAGTGCCGGCCCAGAGGCCCGCCTTCGCAGCCTTCGCCTCGGTCTCTTCCCTGGCATAACCGCCATAGGAGATGGCCATGCCCCGGCGCACCATGGCGGCATTGATGTCGCCGCCCGCCCCGCTCCGGCAGATGACAAGCAGCCTGTCATAACGGTCGCGCCGGCTGCCCTGGCAAAGCGTTCCCGATGCCAGGACCAGGCCTTGCAGCGCCACGCGCGCCGCCCGGCCGCAGGCCCAGGACTCGCCCGCCCGGATACAGCTCTGGTTGAGTTCCGGTGCATCGATGCCTTCCAGGCGCAAACGTTCGTCTCCTAATGTCAGACTGTCGCCGTCGGCAGCATGGAAAGCGCCCGCATGCTCAATTTTTGCTGCATCGTTGAGTTTGGCGGCGATCAGCGCCACGAGCGCCAGCAGGGCAAAAGCGGTCACGCCGTCGCGAATCAGGCGCAGGCTCCGTGTCACGCTTTTGCCTCCTTAAAAAACAAATCCTTGGCAAAGATGGCAAACATCTTCTTAAGAATTGTCGGTTAAGCTCTTATCCACCCTGGGATGAAGTTTCAACGTGCACATGAGTACCGGCGTAAGCACATCGACCGACAAGATCATCGTCGACAGGTCGCGCAGCCACCGCAACAAGGCCGTTTCCAAGGCCGTGCGGCAGACGCGCGAACGTCTTCAGTCCGGTCATGCGTCCAATTCCTCCTTCGACCGTGACGTGCTCAAGATGTATGTGGCATCGATGCTGCAGGGCGCGACGATCATGCCGCTCTTCGTCGTCATCATCACCGCGCTTGGCGTTTATTTCACCCAAGATACGCAATTGCTCTTCTGGGCGCTGCTGACGCTCATCTGTCACACCGGCAATATCCTGCTTGCGCGACGTGCGCGCCGGCAGGAAATCACCCCGGAGAGCGCCCGCAAATGGCACCGCCTGCTGTTGTTCGGCCAATTCCTGCTCGGCTGCTGCTGGGCCATATTCGCGCTGCAGGGTTGCGATATCTGCGAGCCGTCCAGCTTCATTCTTTATAAGGGCGCGACGCTGCTGATCGCACTCTCCGTCACGGCGATGTCAAACTTTATGCTGACGCCGACGGTGCTCGTCTCCTTCGCGCCAGCGGTCCTGGCGCTCGCCGCCAAGAGCGGCCTGTCGCGCGACCTCCTTGAAATCAGCCTGACGGTGCTCTTCACCACCACCCTCGTCTTCTTCAACTATATCAGCGACCGGCTCTTCAAGTCGAGCCTCAGGATCCTCTCCTACCAGTCGGAGAAGGATGACCTCATTGCCGAGCTTGAAGTGGCGAAATCGATGTCGGATGAGGCTCGCCGCCGAGCTGAAGAGGCAAACCTCGCCAAGTCCCGCTTCCTTGCCTCCATGTCACACGAGCTCAGGACCCCGCTCAATGCCATCCTTGGTTTCTCCGAGGTGATGTCGGCCGAAGTCATGGGACCGCTCGCCAATCCGACCTACAAGGAATATGCCGGCGATATCCACCGGTCCGGCCAACATCTGCTTGATCTCATCAACGAGATTCTCGACCTCTCCCGCATCGAAGCCGGCAAGTACGAGCTGAGCGAGGAGGCGATCTCGCTGCTCGATATCACCGAGGATTGCATCGGCATGGTCCAGCTGCGCGCCCGCGCCAAGAACATCGCCATTTCGGATCAATTCGAACGGCAGCTGCCAGCCATCTGGGCAGACGAGAAGTCGATGCGCCAGGTGGTGCTCAACCTTCTCTCCAACGCCGTCAAGTTCACCCCACAGGGCGGCGAAATCCACGTCAAGGTCGGCTGGACGGCCGGCGGCGGGCAGTACATCTCGATCAAGGACAACGGGCCCGGCATTCCGGAGGAAGAGATCCCCGTTGTCCTTTCGGCCTTCGGTCAGGGCTCGATCGCCATTAAGAGCGCCGAACAGGGCACCGGCCTCGGCCTGCCGATCGTCCAGGCGATCCTTGCCAAGCATGACGGACAGTTCCTGCTGAAATCGAAGCTGCGCGAGGGAACCGAAGTGATCGCCATCCTGCCCGCCAGGCGCGTGCTTCAGAGCCTGCCGGCTGTGGAAGAGGCTCAGGCGGTCGCGCGCAAGCGCAAGAGTTTTGCCTGATCAAGCTGGGCACGATGTTCTGATTCAGCCCCGTAGGATTATCGGCCTGATCACGCCGGGCTGAAGAACAGGTGCCTGCCGAGGACGAAGGCGAGATAGAGGCAGCAGGCGGCGATCATGCAGGTCACCGCGAAGGAACCGAGATCCTTGGCATGTTTGCCGACGATCGAAATCTCCGGCGAAATCCGGTCGATCACCTCCTCGACGGCGGTATTCATCGCCTCCATCGAAAAGAGCCCGAGAAACAGAAGCACCGCAACGACGATCTCCCCGGCAGTTGCCCCCACCAATGCCAGCGTCGCGATCGAAACGACGAAAAAACCGAGTTCCTGGCGGAAGGCTGCCTCTTTCATCACGCGCAGGAAGCCCGCCCAGGAATAGCCGGCGGCGGCGGTGAAATGTCGAAATCCAGTCTCTTTCGTCACCGCAGGCTTCGTCAAGACGCCTCTCTCCTCTTGCAGACTGGGAAAGACTTTGCCTTCCCTTGATGACTCGCAGGTACCCAATCCATTTGATCGGCGCAAGCCAACCCGAGAGCGGATCGGCGACCGACCACTCGCACCAAAGCGCGTCGCGATCTTTCAGATTCGCTTCTCGCGCTTTAGCAGGCTGCTGAAATTCGCTCTGCGTTGGCGCAGTTGCTTGCTGTGGGTCTGATTTTTTTACAGACTGGCTGTCGTGCGGTGGGATTTTGGCCGATTGAGGCGGGTTTTCTGGCCATATCGGCTTATT
>NZ_JABDWE010000031.1:0-37661 GCF_019685125.1 Rhizobium sp. NZLR10
AATAAGCCGATATGGCCAGAAAACCCGCCTCAATCGGCCAAAATCCCACCGCACGACAGCCAGTCTGTAAAAAAATCAGACCCACAGCAAGCAACTGCGCCAACGCAGAGCGAATTTCAGCAGCCTGTTAGACAGGGTTCACCGCATATTGCGGCAGGCCATCCGATATCTCGTAGAAATCGCCCTTGTCGGCGCAATAAATGTGATGGCCGAAGGCCAGGCCGCTCGGCTCGTCGAAGGACCCGGCCAAAACCGAAATCTCCAGCGATTGGTCGCCCTGCCAGAACAGCGCGGAGCCGCAAGTCGAACAGAACCCGCGCTGCGCTTGTTCGCTCGACCGGTACCAGCGGACCGCTTCCGTGTCTTCCACCGAAAGAGCCGCCCGCGGCACGTTGACGGCGGCATAGTAAAACCCCGTCTGCCGGCGGCATTGCGAGCAATGACAGCCAACAACAGGTCCGGGCTTCGCCGCAATTGAAAATCGCACGGCGCCGCAAAGACAGCCGCCTGTATGTCGTTCAGTCATGGTCATCCCCTGTTCCTAAGAGACGTTGCCGCCGATCTTGTCCGGCGTCAAATCCGGTTTTCTGAATGAGCCATCAGGAATCTTGAAAGCCGCCTGGCCTTGTGCGCTCTCGGCTGACGCGTTACCGCTGTTGCATCTCGACAACATCCGCCAACCTCATCCCGTCCCGGCATTGAATCGGCCGCTATTGTCGGCGATACTCAAGGTCAAATTTCATTTAATCCCCGGGAGACTGACATGAGAACGACCCTGTCCAAACAGAAAGGAAACATGGCCCACAAGGACATTCTGCCTCATGAACATTCGGTTCTCCCGCGCGAGGAAAAGCTCGCGACGCCATAACGGCTTCCCCAAATTTTTCCAGAACGATCCCGCCGACCGCGGCCGACGCTGGTCGCGCATGCGAAAATTCGTTTCCTACTATCGCCCGCACCTGCCTTTGCTGCTGGCGGATCTGTTGTGCGCCATGCTCGTCGCCGGCACGGCGCTCGCCCTGCCGCTCTGCGCCAATGTCGTCACCAGCCGGCTTCTGGTTCTGTCCGATGCCCCGCAGGCCTTCGCTCAAATCCTCGGCATGGGCGGCGTCATGCTGGCCGTTCTGGCGGTCCAGATCGCCGCGATCTTCTTCGTCGATTATCGCGGCCATGTGATGGGGGCTCGCATTGAGGCGACGGTCCGGCAGGAACTCTTCGAGCACTGCCAGAAACTCTCGTTCAGCTTCTACGACCGCCAGCGCACCGGCCAGCTGATGAGCCGCATCACCAATGACAGCCTGTGGCTGGGCGAACTCTTTCACCACGGTCCCGAGGATCTTTCCATCGCCCTGCTGAAATTTGGCGGCGCCATGCTGGTGCTGTTCTACATCGATCCGCCATTGGCAGGCCTCATCCTGCTGCTCACCCCTGTGGCGTTGGTTTATGCGCTGTATTTCAACCGGCGCATGAACCGCGCGCTCGAAGCCAGCAAGCACCAGATCGCCGCGGTTAACGAGCGCGTCGAGGATGCTCTGGCCGGCATCCGTGTCGTCCAGTCCTTCGCCAACGAGGCGCTGGAACGGGAGCGTTTCGCCGAGCAGAACCGACGCTTCCTTGAAAGCCGCGCCGACGGCTACCGCAGCGAGGCGTGGTTTTCGGTCGGCACCGAAACCTTCGCCCAGCTCGTCACCATATTGGTGATCATCGTCGGCGGCCTGCGTATCCTGGCAGCGGAACTGACCGTCCCGGATATGCTCACCTTCCTGCTTTGCGTTGCCGTGCTGGTCGATCCGGTGCAGCGGCTGGCCAATTTCGTGCGCCTCTGGCAGGAGGGCTACACCGGCTTCATCAGAGCCATGGAGATCCTGGAGATCGATCCCGATATCATCGACCGGCCGGCCGCTCATCCGATGCCGGCGCCAAGGGGCGAGATCAGTTTCTCCGACGTCGCCTTCGGCTACGAGGCCGATGGCCCGCGCGTGCTCGAGCGGCTGTCGCTCACCATCGCTCCCGGGGAGTTCGTTGCCCTGGTCGGTCCTTCCGGGGTCGGCAAGAGCACGCTTTGTGCGCTGATACCACGCTTCTACGATGTTGAGGCCGGGGCGATCCGCATCGATGGCACCGATATCCGCGACGTGACGCTGGCCTCGCTGCGGCGCCATGTGGGCGTGGTGCAGCAGGACGTCTATCTTTTTGCCGGCACCGTGGCGGAAAACCTGCGCTATGGCAGGCCCGGCGCCGGCGATGCCGAGCTGGAGGCAGCCGCCCGCGCCGCCAATGCGCACGATTTCATCATGGGCCTGCCCCAGGGTTATGACACCGATATCGGCCAGCGCGGCGTCAAACTCTCGGGCGGCCAGCGTCAGCGCATCACCATCGCCCGGGCCTTCCTCAAGAATCCGGAGATCCTGATCTTCGACGAAGCAACCAGCGCGCTCGACAACGAAAGCGAACGGGCGGTGCAGCAGGCGTTGCTCAGCCTGGCAAATGGCCGAACCACCCTGGTCATCGCCCATCGTCTCTCGACCGTCCGCCATGCCGACAGAATCCTGGTGCTGACGGCCGACGGCATCGTCGAACAGGGCACCCATGACGCGCTCATGGCGAAAGACGGCGTCTACGCCAACTTGCATAGCGTTCAGGCCAGCATCTGATCGCCTGCTCCATCCTGAGACAAAAAAACCCGGCATCAAGCCGGGTTTTTCCGCATCCGTCTGGGGCTGCTATCAGCCGTTGACGACCATGCGCTTCTCGTCGCGACCGCCCTTCATGCGCTCGGCAAGCAGGAAGGCGAGCTCCAGCGCCTGGTCGGAGTTGAGGCGCGGGTCGCAATGCGTGTGGTAGCGATCCTGCAGGTCGTCGGCGGTAACGGCGCGGGCGCCGCCGGTGCATTCCGTCACGTCCTTGCCGGTCATCTCGATATGGATGCCGCCTGGATGCGTGCCTTCGGCGCGGTGGATCTGGAAGAAGCTTTCGACTTCCGACAGGATCCGCTCGAAGGGACGGGTCTTGTAGTTGTTGAGCGTGATCGTGTTGCCGTGCATCGGGTCGCAGGACCAGACAACCTTGCGGCCTTCACGCTCGACGGCACGAATAAGGCGCGGCAGGTTCTCTGCGACCTTGTCGTGGCCGAAGCGGCAGATCAGTGTCAGGCGCCCGGCTTCGTTGGCCGGGTTCAAGATGTCGATCAGCTGCAGCAGATCGTCGGCCTGCAGCGACGGGCCGCATTTCAGGCCGATCGGGTTCTTGATGCCGCGGCAATATTCGACATGCGCATGATCGACCTGGCGCGTGCGGTCGCCGATCCAGATCATGTGGCCTGAGGTGGCATACCAGTCGCCCGAAGTGGAATCGACGCGGGTCAACGCCTCTTCGTAGCCGAGCAGCAGCGCCTCATGGCTGGTGAAGAAATCGGTTTCCCGCAATGCCGGCTGGTTTTCCGAGGTGATGCCGATCGCCTTCATGAAATCCATGGTTTCGCTGATGCGGTCGGCCAGCTTGCGGTAGCGCTCGCCTTGCGGGCTGTCCTTGACGAAGCCCAGCATCCACTGGTGCACGTTTTCGAGATTGGCGTAACCGCCCATCGCGAAGGCGCGCAGAAGGTTCAGCGTCGCGGCCGACTGCCGGTAGGCCATCGCCTGACGTTCCGGGTTCGGAATGCGCGACTCCTCGGTGAACTCGATGCCGTTGATGATGTCGCCGCGATAAGCCGGCAGCGTCACGTCGCCCTGCTTCTCGACATTCGACGAACGCGGCTTGGCGAACTGGCCGGCGATGCGACCGACTTTAACGACCGGCAGCTGCGCGCCAAAAGTCAGCACGACCGCCATCTGCAGGAAGGCGCGGAAAAAGTCGCGGATATTGTCGGCGCCGTGTTCGGCGAAGCTCTCGGCACAGTCGCCGCCCTGCAGCAGGAAGCCATTGCCTTCGGCGACATTGGCAAGGTGCTTCTTCAGACGGCGCGCTTCGCCGGCGAAGACGAGGGGCGGATAGCTGGCGAGCTGAGCTTCCGTTGCAGCCAAAGCGGCTGCGTCGGGATAATCGGGAACCTGCAGGATCGGTTTTTGCCGCCAACTGCTCGGGGTCCAGTTCTCTGCCATCTCACTCACCTCACTCACACCCATCCCTGGGATGCCCGTATCTTTGATTGCGGCGGCTTATAGACCTTTAGATCGGGCTTGCAAAGACCAATCGCCCAAAGCTCGAATGCCGTACCGGCGCCATCGGGCAGAGCTCGCATATAGGTGGCAGAAATCTCGGATTCCATCGTTAAACCGGCATATACCATGTCAATTTCCCGATATTTTAGACTTCCAATGTAGAACCACGGATGATTTCAACATTGGGGACATGGCATGGCGATCCTTCCGCTCAGCTTCATATCGGATCGTTCGGGCAATTTCGGCATCATGACGGCGTTGCTGATGGTGCCGCTCCTCGGTACGGCAGGCATGGCGGTGGATTTCGGCCACGCGCTCAGCCTGAGGACGCAGCTTTACGCGGCAGCCGATGCCGCCGCCGTCGGCTCGATCGCCGAAAAATCCGGCGCAGTCGCAGCCGCCATGACGATGAGCGGCAACGGCACGATCTCGCTCGGCAAGACCGATGCCCGCAGCATCTTCATGTCTCAGATGTCCGGGGAGCTGGCCGACGTTCAGGTCGATCTCGGCATCGACGTCACCAAAGCCGCCAACAAACTGAACTCGCAAGTCTCTTTCAGCGCGACCGTGCCGACGACCTTTATGCGTGTTCTGGGGAAGGATTCGATCACAATCTCGGGCACGGCGACGGCCGAATATCAGACCGCCTCCTTCATGGATTTCTACATCCTGCTCGACAACACTCCTTCGATGGGCGTCGGCGCCACCGCGACCGACGTGGCGACGATGGAAAAGAACACCAGCGATACCTGCGCCTTCGCCTGCCACGAAACCCAGAACAACAACAACTACTACAATCTCGCCAAAAAGCTCGGCGTCAGCATGCGCATCGACGTCGTGCGCCAGGCGACCAAGGAGCTGACGCTGACCGCGAAGTCCACGCGTGTTTCCGATAATCAGTTCCGCATGGGCGTCTATACCTTCGGCACCAAGGCTGAGGATGCCAATCTGACCACTATATCCGACCCGACGGACGATCTCGATAAAGTACGCAGCTATACCGACGCCGTCGATCTGATGACCATCCCGTATCAGGGTTATAACAACGACCAGCAGACGAGCTTCGACAGCGCGCTGACACAGATGAAAACCATCATCACCACCCCCGGCGACGGCGGCACCGCTACCACCCCGCAGAAGATCCTGTTCTTCGTCTCGGACGGCGTCGGCGACAGTGCAAAACCGAAAGGCTGCACCAAGAAACTGACCGGCGACCGCTGCCAGGAGCCGATCGATACTTCTTTCTGCCAACCGCTGAAGGACAAGGGCATCAGGATCGCGGTGCTCTACACCACTTATCTGCCGCTGCCGAAAAACAACTGGTACAATACGTGGATCAAGCCCTTCCAGAGCGAAATCCCGACGAAAATGCAGGCATGCGCCTCGCCCGGCCTCTATTTCGAGGTGACGCCGACCGACGGTATCGCCGATGCGATGAAGGCGCTCTTCCTCAAGGTCATACGCGCGCCGCGCATCACCAGCTGAGGATACCGCTGCTTAGATTCTTTTGCCGTCTCGGATCCGGTAGCTTGGCGCATACATGGTGACCAGCTCCTCGGCCGCTGTCGGATGCAGCGCCATCGTCCGGTCGAAATCGTCCTTGGTGCAGCCGGCCTTCAGCGTGATGCCGAGCAGCTGCGCCATCTCGCCGGCATCGTGGCCGAGAATATGGGCGCCCACCACCTTGCCGCTCGCGGCATCGACGATCAGCTTCATGATCATCCGCTCGGCCCGCCCGGAAAGCGTCGCCTTCAGCGGCCGGAATTGGGCGCGGTAGACTTCGAGCTCGCAGTAACGCTTGCCCGCCTCCTCTTCCGAGAGCCCGACGGTGCCGATCTCCGGCTGCGAGAAGACGGCGGTCGGGATCAGCTCGTAATCCGGCCGGGTTGGATTGTTCTTGTATTCGGTCTCGATGAAGCACATCGCCTCGTGGATCGCTGCCGGCGTCAGCTGTACCCGATTGGTGACATCGCCGAGCGCATAAATGTTTTCGACATTGGTGCGGGAATAATCGTCGACGATAATGGCGCCACGCTCATCGACGGCGACGCCCGCAGCCTCGAGGCCGAGACCTTCGGTGTTCGGATCGCGCCCGAGCGCCAGCATGACAACGCCGGCCTGCAGCGTGCCGCTGTTCAGCGTTTCCAGAACGAGGCCGTCATCGCCCTTCGAAACCTTTTGCAGCGTGTCGTGGCAAAGGATGCGGATGCCCTTGGCGACCATCGCCTCGTGCAGCCCGCGCCGCAGATCCTCGTCGAAGCGCGACAGGATCTCGGCGCCGCGATAGATCAGCGTCGTCTCGACGCCGAGGCCATGAAAGATATTGGCGAACTCGACGGCGATATAGCCACCGCCTGATATCACGATCGATTTCGGCAGCTCTTCGAGATGAAAAGCCTCGTTGGAGGAAATGCATAATTCGTGGCCGGGAAGGGCTGCATGCGGGTTCGGCCGTCCGCCGGTGGCGATCACGATCGTCTTTGCCGTCACCGTCTGACCCGTCTTCGTGAGCCGCACAGTATGAGCATCGACGAGTTCGGCGCGCGTTTCGAGGATCTCGGCATTGGCGCCTGCGAGCCCCTTCTTGTAGAGGCCTTCCAGCCGGGCGATCTCGGCATCCTTGGCGGCTACTAGCTTCTTCCAGTCGAAGCTGCTTTCGCCGACCGTCCAGCCGAAACCCGCCGCATCCTCGAAATGCTCGTGGAACTGCGAGGCATAGACGAAAAGCTTCTTCGGCACGCAACCGCGGATGACGCAGGTGCCGCCATAGCGGTACTCTTCGGCGATCGCCACCTTTTTGCCGAGCGAGGCGGCGACACGCGCACCGCGTACGCCTCCGGAACCACCGCCGATGACGAAGAGGTCGTAGTCGTAGGAAGACATGAGGAGCTCCGGAAGGGAATCGCAGGAAGGATGTTGCTGATATAGGGGCGATCGCCCTGAAAACAAAAGCCCGCTCCTGCATCATCCCGTACGCATCGCCGAATCTTCCCGGCAAACGGTTGACCCGGTCGCCTGAGGCTGGCAGGGCAATCCAGGGATAGAAAACGATGCCGGAGCAAAAGATGGATCAAACTCTCTTCGCCAATCTGTGCAAGGCTGGCAAATTCAAGGAAGCGCTCGGCCTCGCGACTGAGGGTCACGAGGACGAAAAATATACGCCGAGCCGCTTCTCGATCGACAAGAAGACGAGACTGCCGATCTTCTATCGCGGCAACAAGCGCGTGGAACCGGATGAGGAAGGTGTGTGGCAACTTGCAAAGAACCCGAACCCCTGATGCATGTCACCAGGAGGTGTGCAGCGGTCCCAGGAAACGACATGCATAAAAGCGAAGAGCTAGCTTCCCCGCATGTTCGATGCATAGTGATTGCTGCTGTCAGCGGGTGATCCCGAAATCCGTCGGCATTTTCTCAAGCTGGGCTGCTTCCGTCTCGACGCCCGCAACCGACGACCCCGCAGGCCCGCGGCTGAAACGTTCGATCATTATCGAGATGGCGGTATCGGGTCCTGCGATCAAAGCGACGACGGCCCCGTCCCTTTCATTGCGAACCCAGCCCGTCAAACCAAGCCGTACCGCCTCATTGCGCGTCCACATGCGAAAGCCGACACCCTGGACCTTGCCTGATATCCGCACTCGGACAGCGTTGTAACGATCGGGTATATCTGCAGTCACCTGAAGCCTCGCCGGCGGCATTTGCCGCATCATAACAAAAAAGCCCGGACGATGCCGGGCTTTCGCAATTTGATGGTGGAGGCCTTACTGCTGGGTAGCCGGAGCGGGAGCGGGAGCGGCAGCCGGAGCAGCCGGGCTTTCGGTTGCCGGCGGCGGCGCCTTGATGACCTTGGAAAGCTCGGTATTGCTCTGCTTTTCCAGGTCGCGGGAAATGCCCTGCGCCCAGATGTCGGCAGCCTTCGCCGTCTCGCGAGAGGCGACCGGGCCGTCGCGCAGCAGCTTCTTGCCGACGTCGGAATTATAGAAGTCGGCGATCGCCTTCAGTTCCGCGGCGGTGAAGGTCTTGGCATAGGTGAGTGCCGCCTCCTTCTCGAGATCGCCGCGGCGCGGCGCCAGCGCTAGCGCCTGCGCGTCGACCGTCGACGAAATGATGTCCTGGTAGTTTGGCGAATCCTGGATCAGGCCGGCCTTCAGGCGCTCGGCGAGACCGGGCAGGATGTTGTCGAACTGGGCAGTGGCGCCGATGGCGTCGATCGCGGCGCGAGACGCCTTCAGCTGGTCCTCGGAGACCTCCTGCGCCTTGACGGCGGAGCCGAAGGCAAGCCCGGAAAGAACGACGGTCGCAGCGGCGAGACGGCCAAGACCTGCAATGTTCATCATGAGTGTATGCTCCTGTTATCTGTTTGTCTGCAGTGTTCGCACACCCGCAGGACCGGCAATGATCGCAAGTGCCGCCATATTGATAAAGAGCCCGTGTTCGACGACGCCGGGTATGGAATTCAGCTCGCTCGAAAGCGCCTCTGCATCAGGAATGCGGCCAAAAGATGCATCGATAATGTGATGACCGCCATCCGTGGTAAACTCTCCGTCACCGGACTGGCGCAAAGCCAGTTCACCGGAAAGACCGAGCCGGGCCGCGACCTTCTCGATCGCGATCCGTGTCGAGACGAGCCCGAACGGATTGACTTCGATCGGCAGCGCGAAGGCGCCGAGCATATCGACCAGCTTGCTCTCGTCTGCAATGACGATCATTCGTTCGGAGGCGGCCGCGACGATCTTTTCGCGCAGCAGCGCACCGCCGCCGCCCTTGATCAGCCGGAGCCCAGCATCGAGTTCGTCGGCGCCATCGATCGTCAGATCGAGTGCCGGCAGCTCGTCCAGCGATTTCAGCGGCACACCGAGTTCGACGCAAAGCCGCGCCGTTCTTTCAGACGTAGGAACGCCTTCGACCCTGAAGCCGCCAGCGACCTTCTCGGCCAACAGGCGAACGAATTCTTCCGCCGTGCTGCCGGTGCCAATCCCGAGACGCATCCCGCTTTCGACATGGGCGAGTGCGGCCGCGGCGGCCTTGATCTTCATTTCGCGGGCATCCATGCGCCGCCAGCTCCAATTATTGCGTTGGATGTGCTGTTTACACGGCTCGCCTGGCAAACGAAAGTCAAAATCATCACGGAAAATGAAAAGCCGAAACAGATGCCTGCGGCCTCCCCCGGCGATCTTCAGGCCGTTGCTTTCCGCTGCATGATCGCCTACCTCAGAGGCGATCCATCGTCCTCAGGGGCGATCCCTCGTCCCCAGGGGACGATCCGTCATTCCCAGAGGCGATCTGTCGTTCGCGGAGGCGGCTCGTCACCTCAAAGGACGATCCATCGCTTAAAGAGGCAAGCCCTTGATCCCCTCCTCCGTCCGCCCGGCGCTCGTCGTCTTCGATCTCGATGGCACCCTTCTCGACACCCATACGGACTTGGTCGAGAGCCTGAACCATACGATTGCGGCCCTTAGCCTCGAACCGGTCAGCTATGACGACCTCACCCATCTCGTCGGCCACGGCGCCCGCGTGATGATCGAACGCGCCTGCCGGCTGCGCGGCCATCCGCTTACTCAGGAAGCCCTGCCGCCCCTGGTCGAGCGTTTCATCGCCCATTATGCCGGCAACATGCCCGGCCGCACCGAGCCCTATCCCGGCCTGGTCGCCGCGATGGATCGGCTAAAATCACAGGGTTACCGCCTCGCCGTCTGCACCAACAAGATGGAAAGCCTGGCGCTCGGCCTGCTGGACAAGCTCGATCTCGCCAGCTATTTCGCCGCCATCACCGGCGGCGACACCTTCGACGTGCGCAAGCCCGACGCCCGCCACCTCACAGGCACCATCGAACGCGCCGGCGGCGACCGGTCCCGCACCGTGATGATCGGCGACAGCATCAACGACATCGCCGTCGCCAGGAATGCCGGCGTCCCGTCGATCGCCGTGCCCTTTGGTTATTCCGACGTGCCAGTCTCAAGCCTCGATCCGGATGTGATCATCACCCATTACGATGAGCTGACCCCGGAACTGGTGGAGAGGCTGTTGCGGGAGTTTGCAGCGAAGGTCGCCGTCTGAGGCTCTCGCCCAGCTCTGATCCTTCCTTTGCCGGCGTACCGTGTGAGCCGCCCTCTCCTTCGTATTTCCTACCTTGGACTAAGCCCAGAACGAAGGCGTTCGAATCCCGCACAAAAACAAAACGGGCGGCCCAAAGACCGCCCGCTCCGTAATCTAATAAAATCAGCGTCAGATCTGCGCCCCACGCGCCTTGGTCGTCGCGTCGAATGCCTTGTCGACATAGCCGTCGCGGCCATAAACGTCGTCGAAATATTCCACCACGCCGTCCTTGTTCGGCCAGGCTGTGAAATAGGACACGTAAACGGGAATCCTCTGCGGCACCTTGACCGCATGGTTCTGCCCCGTGGCGATCTGCTTGGCAACGTCGTCGACCGTCGTTCCGAGCACTGCAGCTGCCATCGCACGCGGATCGGCAAGGCGCACGCAACCGTGGCTCAGCGCCCGCATGTCGCGCTTGAAGAAGCTCTTCGACGGCGTGTCGTGCATATAGATCGCGTGGCTGTTCGGGAACAGGATCTTCAGTTCGCCGAGCGCATTGTCACTGCTTGGCGGCTGGCGCACCGAGACGTTGTCGGTCGAGCCGTACCAGTCGACGCTCGACGAGGCGACCGCGTGGCCGTTCACCTCAACCTCATAACCGAGCTGGTCGAGATAGTTCGGATCCGAGCGCAGCTTCGGCAACATCTCGTTGATGATGATCGACTGCGGCACGCCCCAGAAAGGGTTGAACTCCACCGTCTCGATCTCGTCGTCGAAGAAATAGGTCTGGTTGTTCTTGCCGCCGACCACAACGCGCATCGACAGCTGTTCCTTGCCGCCATTGTGGTAATAGACCATGAAGGCCGGCTGGTTGATCATCACGTAACGGGAACCGAGATCTTCGGGCAGCCAGCGCGCCTGTTCCATGGCGACGACGAGCTTGTCGATCTTCGAGGCATTGCTATCGCCGCCGGTCATGGCGCGCACCGTAGCCTGGCCGATGACGCCATCGGCCTTCAGTCCGCGCTCCTTCTGGAAATCCTCGACCAGCGAGACGATCTCAGGCGAATAGTCGCTGCTGCCTGCGTAAGCAGCAAGCGTTGCCGCGTGATCGGTCCTCAGCGTTTCGGAACCGTGCTTGCCGATCGCCTTGACGATATTGGCGATCTCGGGCGAGCTTTCGCCGGGCTTCAGCAGCGTATCGAGCGAAACGACGATTCGCTCCTCATTGCCGCCGTCGGCTGCGCGAAGCTTGGCGAGTTCCGCCTTCAACGCCTGGAACTGTGGACTATCGGGTGAGCGGTTGGCGATGTAAGCGCCGACATCGGGGCTCATGCGGGCAAGCTTCAGCACCGGCGCCAGATTGACCACCTTGCGCTGGAAGTCGTGATAGCCGGAGATCTTGTTCGGATCGATGCGACCGCGCGCGGTGTCCTGCACGAAGGCCAGCACCTTGGCGGAGAGTTCGAGCTCGAATTGCGTCAGCGCCCGATCGCGGAAGGCTGGATCGGGATTGGCCGGGTCGATATCAGGCGTCTGGATGGCGTAATCTGCCGGGTCGAGGCCGACGGAGGCCGCATCGGCAAGCACCAGCATCGCCGACTTGGCACCATCGTTGATCTGATTGCCATCGACCCAGACGAGCGGGTTGCGGCTATCGCCATAATAGGCTTCGAGCGCCTTTGCGACGTCGGCATTGGCACGCACCTTGGCCTGCGCCAGGAAACGGCGCTGCACGGCGGGTTCGGCGCTGGCATCGCCGCTCGCCGATACATCGGCGACCGCGCCGGTGACGACAGGATCGGCAAACTTGCCGGTATCGACCAACTGCAGCGTTTCGGTTTTATAGGTGTAGTAACGCGGGCCGCTCACCTTCGGCAACGGCGCTTCCGGATCAAGGCCGCCGAGCGAGCCGCCGACGGCGCCGCGCGGCACCGGACGGCCAGGCGCCTGATCCATGAAGATGGTGCTCTGGTTCCGCTGCCTGTCGCCGCGCAGCATCTCCATCAATGTATAAGCATGCGCAGGTGCGGCATTCATAACCGCTACGCCGCAGGAAATTGCCAATGCGGATGCCGCGCTTTTCAAAACGAACGTCATATATCTTCCAGTCCCGGTGTCATGCTGTTCTTGTCACGAGCGCAAGGCTCAATATCTTATCCCGCGAAACTCATGCAGCGTAAGGCCTCATTGATCAGAAACCGGCCTGCGCCGCCAGCGCCGGCGGACTCAATTTTGTGTGACGGAGATCCTGCACGGCGCCGCGCAGAAGTTCACACAAAATTATGAAATTATTAGTTAATTTTTTACCCAATTTTTGCCGCCAGACCAATGTGGCGAAAACGCCCAGACGCATAAAATTTCGAAAGTGGCCTAAAAGGCACGCCGCACAAGCCTCGCAAACATGACTTCCGACTTCAATATTTCGCATGGCGTCCGGTTTTCTTGTCGAACGTTCCCACCTATAAGACCTGATCTTTCGAAGACGACCGAAAACAGCATTTAAAGGGAAGGCAAGGCTGATGACCGCAACCCGTACCGAAACCGATACTTTTGGGCCCATCGACGTTGCCGCCGACCGATATTGGGGCGCCCAGGCCGAGCGTTCGCTCGGCAATTTCAAGATCGGCTGGGAAAAGCAGCCGCTGTCGATCGTGCGTGCGCTCGGCATCGTCAAGCAGGCGGCGGCCCGCGCCAACATGTCGCTCGGCCAGCTTGATCCTGGCCTCGGACAGGCCATCGTCGATGCCGCCCAGGAAGTGGTCGAGGGCAAACTCGACGACCATTTTCCGCTGGTCGTCTGGCAGACCGGTTCAGGCACGCAGTCCAACATGAATGCCAATGAAGTGATCTCCAATCGTGCTATAGAAATGCTCGGCGGCGTCATGGGTTCCAAGAAGCCGGTGCATCCGAACGATCACGTCAATATGAGCCAGTCGTCGAACGACACCTACCCGACGGCGATGCACATCGCCTGCGCCGAACGGATCGCCCATCACCTGCTGCCGTCCCTGAAGCACCTCCATGCCGCCCTCGACATGAAGGTCACCGAATTCAGCCACATCATCAAGATCGGCCGCACCCACACCCAGGATGCGACGCCGCTGACGCTCGGCCAGGAATTTTCGGGTTATGCCGCCCAGGTCGGCTCCGCCATCAAGCGCATCGAAATGACCCTGCCCGGCCTCTGCGAACTGGCCCAGGGTGGGACGGCCGTCGGTACCGGCCTCAATGCGCCGCTGGGCTTCGCCGAAAAGGTCGCCGAAGAGATCGCCGCCATAACAGCCATGCCCTTCGTCACCGCGCCGAACAAATTCGAGGCGCTCGCCTCGCATGACGGCATGGTCTTTTCCCATGGCGCCATCAATGCGGCCGCTGCCGCCCTCTTCAAGATCGCCAACGATATCCGCCTGCTCGGCTCCGGCCCACGCGCCGGTCTCGGCGAACTGGCGCTGCCGGAAAACGAGCCCGGCTCCTCGATCATGCCCGGCAAGGTCAATCCGACCCAGTGCGAGGCGCTGACGCAGGTCTGCATCCACATCTTCGGCAATCACGCCGCGCTGACCTTTGCCGACAGCCAGGGTCATTTCGAACTCAACGTCTACAATCCGATGATGGCGTACAACTTCCTGCAATCGGTGCAACTGCTGGCGGATGCCGCCGTCTCCTTCACCGATAATTGTGTCGTCGGCATCGAGGCGCGCGAGGACAACATCAAGGCCGGCCTCGAACGCTCGCTGATGCTGGTGACCGCGCTTGCCCCGAAGATCGGCTACGACGCAGCCGCTAAGATCGCCAAGACCGCCCACAAAAATGGCACGACGCTGAAGGAAGAAGCCCTCGCCAGCGGCCTGGTCTCGGCAGAAGACTACGATACGATCGTCCGCCCGGAAACGATGATCGGCCCAAAGTAGTAACGCCATGAAGCTTCAGCCTTCTCCCTCGCTTGCGGCGGAGAAGGCGATCGGTTGCGATCAGACCAACAGCGAAAAATTGTCCATCACGACCGAATTGCCCATGAAATCGAAACTGATTTCATCGATGTCTTCAATCTCGACCAGAAGATCGGGATCGGCGACCTCAAGTTCCTGCTGATAGACGATCTGGCCGTCGTTCATCGCGGTCAGCGTCAAATGAAAGGGCGAGGCCGACAATTCGGCAATCGAAACGCCCTGAAAGGTGAAGTCGCCGCCATCGACCATTTTCAGGGTCACGGGCGCCGAACCCGGCGATAGAACCGTATCGCTGAAACCGTCCTCGGTGATGGCGTCGACGCCCGGGATCGTGTCATAGACAATACCGTTCAGAAACGTCAGGTCGTGAATGCCGTTCACGGAGAGCGCGAAGCCCCGGTAATTCGGCAGAGAAAAGTCATCCGCGCGCGATGTGACACCCAGGTCGTCGAAATCCAGGACTTCATGATACTTGTCCTCTTCATTGACGCCGTCGATCGCCAGCGTCAGAACCCCGACATCCGTTCCCCCCACGCCATCGGAGATCTTGTAGCGGATCTCTTCGATCAACTGGTCGTGCGCCCGCAAGTTCTTCACCACGTCGAGCGAGTAATCCAGCTCGTAGGTGAAGTGACCGTCGGGCCGCACGGTGAAGGTCCCATAATCGCCTTTGATGATCGTTTCCTGTGTCAGTCCCTGTTTCGCATCGACCCTGACACCGTCGAAAGAGCGAAGATAGGTGGTCGATCCCTCTGGATCGCTGTCATTGGACAGCAAATCCCCTCTGATCCAGTCGTGCTCGAAGAAAATGAGAAGATCGTCGTTAGCAGTCGGTTTTGCGTTCGTCATCGGAAGCCCCCGGAAGTTAACGTCGCGGGAAATATGAACCGGCCTCCGGCGAAAGGCAACCTGAAGTCGTCTTTCCCGACGAATGCGGATTTGACCGCTCGCCTATCCAGATTGCATTTGCAGCGCCGCGGATTTAGACCGGTTCCAATTTAGCGACCCACGCCCACCAGAAAGGTCACTTCGATGGCTGACGATCTCTTCCCGCTCGGCAAGGATACCACCCCCTACCGCAAGATCAGCGGCGACCATGTCTCGGTCGACAGCTTTAAGGGCCAGGAAATATTGACCGTCGAGCCGGAAGCCATCCGCCTGCTTGCCGAAACCGCCTTCGCCGATATCAACCATCTGTTGCGCCCCGGCCACCTGAAGCAGCTCGCCTCGATCCTCGATGACCCCGAGGCGACCGACAATGACCGCTTCGTCGCCTACGACCTTTTGAAGAACGCCAATATTGCCGCCGGCGGCGTGCTGCCGATGTGCCAGGATACCGGCACGGCAATCATCATGGGCAAGAAAGGCCGCAGGGTCTGGACCGAGGGCGGGGATATCGCGGCACTCGCCCGCGGCGTCATGGATGCCTATGAGAAGAAGAACCTGCGTTATTCGCAGCTCGCGCCGGTCAAGATGTTCGAGGAGAAGAACACCAAGAACAACCTGCCGGCACAGATCGACATCTACGAGGAAGGCACCGACGCCTACGAATTCCTCTTCGTCGCCAAGGGCGGCGGCTCGGCCAACAAGACCTTCCTCTACCAGGGCACACCCTCGCTCTTGACGCACGACCGGATGATCGACTTCCTCAAGGAGAAGATCCTGACGTTAGGGACGGCAGCCTGTCCGCCTTACCATCTGGCCATCGTCATCGGCGGCACTTCGGCCGAGATGAACCTGAAAACCGTCAAGCTCGCCTCGACCCGCTATCTCGACGAGCTGCCGACCGAAGGCTCCGAGAGCGGCCACGCCTTCCGCGATCTCGAGATGGAAAAGGAAATCCACCGACTGACGCAGCAGATGGGTGTCGGCGCCCAGTTCGGCGGCAAGTATTTCTGTCATGACGTGCGTGTCATCCGCCTGCCCCGCCACGGCGCCTCGCTGCCGATCGGCCTCGGCGTCTCCTGTTCCGCCGACCGTCAGGCCAAGGGCCGCATCACCCGCGACGGCATCTTCGTCGAGCAGCTCGAAACCGATCCGTCGAAATACATGCCCGAGATCGACGAAGCGAAACTGTCGGAATCGACCGTCCGTATCGATCTCAACCGGCCGATGGCGGAAGTGCTGGCCGAACTCTCCAGGTATCCAGTCAAGGCGCGCCTGTCGCTGTCGGGCACGATCATTGTCGCCCGCGACCTTGCCCATGCCAAGATCCGCGAGCGGCTGGAGAAAGGCGAAGGCATGCCCGAATACCTGAAAAACCACCCGGTCTATTATGCCGGCCCGGCCAAGACGCCTGTCGGTTACGCCTCCGGCTCCTTCGGCCCGACGACGGCCGGGCGCATGGACAGTTACGTCGACCAGTTCCAGTCCTTCGGCGGATCGATGGTGATGCTTGCCAAGGGCAACCGCTCGCGCGCCGTGCGCGAGGCCTGCAAGAAACATGGCGGCTTTTATCTCGGATCGATCGGCGGCCCCGCCGCCCGTCTTGCTCAGGACTGCATCCGCAAGGTCGAAGTCTACGAATATCCCGAACTCGGCATGGAAGCGGTCTGGAAGATCGAAGTCGAAGACTTTCCGGCCTTCATCGTCATCGACGACAAGGGCAATGACTTCTTCCAGGAATTGAACCTGGGGTGACGCTCTCGGATGCGGGACGGGCAGGCATCGGCGCCCGTCCCGTTCTTGAATGTGCGGGCTGCGGCAAAGTCCGCCGCCAGCAAACAGCCTTGGAAATATCATTCCAACCCATTTCCAATGAAATACCGGGCTGCCGAACAACTATCGATATGATGAATACGTGCGAAATGCAGAGAAGAACTGCAAGTTTTTCAGATATCGCTCCCGTCTAGCGAGCATCCGCTTTCTCACCAAAGCTAGATATTTTCTTTGAGAATCATGGGGCTACTTGAAGTATTGGCCAGTCATGGACTTATCGTATGTAATCTTTGGTATATATCGCTTTAATCTTTTCCCAAGAAATTTAAGCTACCAAATAGATTATTGCCTTCGAATATATGAGGAGTTCGCCGGATGAACACGGCTGTCGCGCCCAAGGTGCAGGTTCCCGACGTAGCGGGCCAGATCACCTATGCCATGCGCTCGATGGGCGTTGCGCCAATACCGCGCAACTACGAACTCTTCTACGAAGCCTATATCGGCTCCAACCCCGCGCTCACCCGGGACCTTGCAGCCCTCGGCGGCCAGGCGACGCAGGCCGAGCTCGACGAGCTAGGCGCGCAGTATTTCACCAGCAGCCCGGCCCGCGTCTTCGACGACGCCCATACCCGCATTTCAGGCGAACTCGATGGACTGCTGCGGGTTCTGAGACAGGAGCAAAACTCGCTGGAAAGCTATACAAGGCTACTCGGCGAGACCCATAAGCGCATCACCTCCAAAAGCAATGCCAGCGTCGAACTGATCGAAAACGCCATCGAACTTTTGAGCCAGGCGACCGGCGACACCATGGCGCACGGCGAACGCACCGTCGGCGACGTCGTCCAGCGCTCGCAGGAGATGGATCAGGTCCGCAAGGAACTCGATGAATATAAACGCATCGCCAACACCGATTCGTTGACGCGCCTTTCCAACCGCCGCGCCTTCGACGAGCGCCTCGCCGCCGTCTTCAACAATCCCGGCATGCGGCCGGTGACGGCCCTGCTGCTGGCCGATATCGACAACTTCAAGAAGATCAACGACACCTACGGCCATCCCGTCGGCGACAAGATTCTCGCCACCGTCGCCTCCGTCATCCGCAGCAATGTCCGGCGTGATGTCTTTGTTGCCCGCGCCGGCGGCGAGGAGTTCGCGCTGATCATCGACGGCAACACGCCCGAAGAGATCACGGCGATCGCCGAGCGCATCCGCCGCACGCTGGAAACCACCCCGTTCAAGAATTCCCGCACGCGGGTCAATTACGGCCCGATCACCGTCTCGATCGGCATCTGCATGGCCTCCAGCGCCGAAGATGCCGGCGAACTCTACAGCAAGACCGACATCGCCCTTTACGGCGCCAAGAATGCCGGCCGCAACTGCACCATCCTCTATCAGGACGGCATGCAGAAGGATTTCACCAAGAGCTGGCTGATCTACAAGAGCTGACGGCAAGTCCGCGCCACTGGCACGCTGTCACCCCACAGGTGACGGCGGTTTTACCACATCGTCTTCGCCGCGCGTCCCGGCCATTCCCGGTCGTAGGTTTCCTGGTCGAAATCACCGACCGCGGCCTTCAGCATCTGGCCGGGTGTCGGCAGGCCCGCCGGATCGGCGAAATGTTGGCCATTCCAGAGTTCGGCCCGCATCACGGCGCGGGCGCATTGGAAATAGACCTCGTCGATCGAAATCACCACGACGGTGCGGGGATGTATGCCGTCCATCTCGAAGCTCGAAAGCACTGCCTCGTCATCCGAGACGACGCCGCGGCCGTTGATGCGCATCGTCGTGTTCGAGCCGGGGATCAGGAACATCAGCGCCAGCCGGGGATCGCGCACGATATTGGAGAGCGAGTCGACGCGGTTGTTGCCGCGCCAGTCCGGCAGATGCAGCGTCTCGTCGTCGACGACGCGCACCACGCCGCCGAGATCGCCGCGCGGCGAACAGTCGAGCCCTTCGGGCCCGACGGTGGCAAGCGCTGCGAACGGCGAAAGCGCGATCATCTGCCGATAGAGCGGCGTCAACCGCTTCGTCACCTTGTCGACCGAGGCCTGCGAAAGCCCGGCGCCGTAGATCGTGTTGAGCTCATCGATGCTGCTGATGATTTTCATGAGGCGTCCCGCCGCGGCTTGATATCGGGACGGACGCTACAATGCCGCGCGCTTTACCGGAAGCTCAAAAAACGGAATGATCTCAGCAGCGTTTTTGATGCCTTCGTCGGCCATGTCCTCCTCGCCTTGGACAGCTCCGAGAAACGCAGCGATTGCGGCAAGAACCGGAGCGGCGGCGAGGATGCGCCGGTGCCCGAAACCGTTCGCCCAGAACAGCCGGACGCCCTCGCCGGCTGCCTGATAGCGCTTGGCATGGGCTGGCGGCACTTCCTTGTCGTCCTCGGCATGGATGACGAGCACCGGCCGGCCGATCGCACTCGCCGCATCGCCAGCATCGAAATCCTCAAGTCTCCGTCCGGTGACGTGACGAACCTCATTCTCCAGCGCCGCTTGCGCGGCCGGGCGAAGGCCGATCATCCGGCCGAAATCGGTAAACAGCCAGGCCATTTCGCTTGGCGCACCGATCAGCACCAGCCGCTCAGCCGTGACAGGAGCGACATCGGGCAGCAGACCCGCCACCGATACCACCAGCGCCGCGCCGCCGAAGGAATGGCCGATGACCGCATCGAAGGCGCCGAAGCGTGCCTCGATCGCGGCAATCGCCTTGACCGCAAGCCCCATGTGCAGGAAGCGCCGGCTGGCACGTCCGTGGCCGGGAAAATCGAGGGCCACCACCTCCGCGCCCGTTGCCGAAAGCATCGAAACGAGCTCGGCCATGTATTCGGTGCTCGAGCCCCAGCCATGCGTCACCAGATAGCGCTTGCGTCTTCCTCTCGCCCCGCCGTTCAGCCGATAGGCATGCGTTTTCGCCCCGCCGGCAAGTCTGAGGGTGAAACGTTCGGCGCCGTCAAGCCGGGCCGCGCCCGCCGCATGCGCCGCCTTGGCTTTTGCTCCCTTCGGCCGCGGCGACGGCGTCCTGCAGAACAGCAGGAACGCCGCCCTGCCCGCCAGATCCGGCGAAACCGCCTGTAGCAGGGAGAACCCGAGGCGGGTGACCTTGCGCGCAAAATTTGCCATAGTGAGAATCCAAAAGACTGTTCAACACTGAACAATAAAGTACAACGATGAACAAAAATCAATCCCTTCCCTGGGATCATCCGCGTTTTCGCAGCTGGATCGCGGTGGCGCGCGCCTGCCAGCTGATGCAGCAATCGCTGACCCGCTCGCTGGCCAATCTCGACATCAAGCCGCCGCACCTCGACATCCTGGTCAATCTCTATCGTTTCGAAGCCATCTCGCAGCAGGAGCTGGCCCGCAAGCTGCTGGTCGGCCGCTCCAACATGAGCATGCTCCTGCCACAGATGGAAAAGCGCGGCTTGATCGAACGACGCGGCGATGCGCGCGACAAACGCGTGCTGCGCCTCTATCTCACACCGGAGGGCCGCACGTTGACCGAGGCGGCGATGGTGATCCAGACCGATCTGATCGAACGCTCGCTTTCGCAAGAGCCGATCGAGCAATGCATGGCGACCACCACCTCGATGGAGCGCATCATCACCGTGCTTCTCAGCGATCTCAGCGACGAGGATTGATGGTCAATGCAGCGTCGGCGCTGCCGCCGTGCCGGTCAGCGAGCGGTATTCCCAGGCGGCGACGATAATCAGCACCAGCGTCGCCAGAATGCCCATCAGATAGATCTCGATGAAGGGTGCAGCGAAGGCCAGCAGGATCAGCAACACCAGGCCGGCCAGATGCGACAGCGGCAGCTGCCCGCTGGTGGCCCCCTTGAACCAGAGATTGCCGATCAGGAACAGGCCGGAGCCGCCGAGCACCGCCGCAGTGATGCCGAGATCGCCGGTCTCGTGCGGATGCGAGAACATGAATTCGACTGCCACCGCATGGACGATGATGCCGGCCAGGATCGGGATATGCCCATAGGTGAAGGCGAGCCGCGCCAAGGCCCCCGGCGTCGCCTCATGCTCGATGCGGTGGGCGGCGCGCCCGTGGCCGAAGCGGAAATAAAGCCACCACATGGTGACGGTGCCGATGAAACCGGTGACGAAGACGATGCCGGTCAATCCCGAAAACGGCAGCTCGGAAAAGGTGCGGCCGGAAACCAGGATTGCTTCGCCGAGGCAGATTATGACGAAGAGCGCGCAGCGCTCGGCCATATGGGCGCCGGAAACGTCCCAGTCGCCCGCCGTCGAGCGGCCGAGGCCAGGCACGACAAAGCCCGCGGCCGGACCGGCATATTCGATTGCCAGCGCGATCACCCAGGCGATCAGCCGCGCCTCGTGATCGAGCAGCCCGCCGGCAATCCAGAAGACGGCGGCGACCACGAGCCAGGTGGTGATGCGGATGAAATTCAGCGTATTGGCGCGGTCGACGCGTGTCATCGCATAGGTGGTAAACAGCGAGCGCCCGACCTGCATCGCCACATAGGCACCGGCGAACAGCAGCCCCTTGTCGCCGAAGGCCTCGGGGATAGAAGCTGACAGCAGCAGCCCGAGCATCATCAGCGCCACCAGCATGCCGCGCACCGGCGTCTTGTCGGGGTCGAGCCAGTTGGTCACCCAGGCGGTGAATATCCACACCCACCAGACGGCAAAGGTCATCAGCGCCGCCTCGGCGGCACCGAGCGGCGTATAATGGGCGGCGAGCGCATGCGAAAGCTGCGAGATCGAAAAGACGAAGACCAGATCGAAGAACAGTTCGAGGAAGGTCACCTTGCTGCCGCTGGCGCTGCCCTTGGCGCGCAGCCAGTTCCTTCCGTTCGTCTTCGCCATGTATCCCCCGATACCCATTATTTCAGCGCGGCTTTTGCGCCGTATCGCGGTCCATGCCCTTTTCCCTGAGCTCGTCCTCATAGGCCGAAAACAGCTCAGCACCTCGTTGGCCGAGCTCGCGCAGATAGGTCCAGGTGTAGATGCCAGTGTCATGCATGTCGTCGAAACCGATCCGGACGGCGTAATTGCCGGTCGGCATCATCGAGATGATCGCGACATTGCGCTTGCCCGGCACCGTCACCTTTTGCCCCGGCCCGTGGCCCTGCACCTCGGCAGACGGCGACAGCACGCGCAACAGCTCTGCCGACAGGTCGAAACTCTGGCCGTCGTCGAAGGTTATCGCCAGCCTCTGACGATCTTTCGAAACGCGGAGTTCGCTCGGCCAGATATCGCTCATCTCTATCACCCTCTTTCCCCTGGAGAAGTAGGCGTTCGCCTTTTTCGAGGCAAGAGCAAATTAACGTGTGCGAAATCCGTTTCCCTTGACGGCGCAATCACATATGCACAAATAGAAAGATATCGTTTGAAAACAGGCCGGCATCCGGTCTGGCGTGCTTCAGATCCCGTTGGGGAGGAATTGGTGAATACGAGAGTAGGAACGATAGGCAACGCATCGCCGTTGGTGGCGAATGCACATCCGATGATCGACCCCTTCGGGCGGGCGGTTACCTATCTCCGCGTCTCCGTCACCGACCGCTGCGATTTCCGCTGCACCTATTGCATGGCGGAAAATATGACCTTCCTGCCGAAGAAGGACCTGTTGACGCTGGAGGAGCTCGACCGGCTCTGTTCCGCCTTCATCGACAAGGGCGTGACGAAGATCAGGCTGACCGGCGGCGAGCCGCTGGTGCGCAAGAACATCATGTATCTGGTCCGCCAGCTCGGTGAGAAGATCGGCTCCGGCCTCGACGAGCTGACGCTGACGACCAATGGATCGCAGCTGGCCCGCCATGCCGAAGAGCTTTATGATTGCGGCGTGCGCCGCATCAACGTCTCACTCGACACGCTCAACCCCGACAAATTCCGCAAGATCACCCGCTGGGGCGATTTCGACAAGGTCATGGAAGGCGTCGATGCGGCGGAGAAAGCCGGGTTGAAGATCAAGCTCAACGCCGTGGCGCTGAAGGATTTCAACGACGCCGAGATGCCCGATCTCCTGCGCTTCGCCCATGGCCGCGGCATGGACCTGACCGTCATCGAAACCATGCCGATGGGCGAAATCGAAGAAGACCGGACCGACCAATACCTGCCGCTCTCGCAACTGCGCGCCGATCTCGAAGACCAGTTCACCCTGACCGACATCGACTACCAGACCGGCGGCCCGGCGCGTTACGTCAGGGTCGCCGAAACCGGCGGCCGCCTCGGCTTCATCACCCCGATGACCCATAATTTCTGCGAGAGCTGCAACCGCGTCCGCCTCACCTGCACTGGCACGCTCTATATGTGCCTCGGCCAGAACGACGCCGCCGACCTACGCGCCGCCCTGCGCGCCAGCGAAGACGACGCCCTCCTCCGCACCGCCATCGACGAGGCCATCACCCGCAAACCGAAGGGCCACGACTTCATCATCGACCGCACGCATAATCGTCCGGCGGTAGCCAGGCATATGAGTGTTACGGGGGGGTGAGGCCCGGTTCCCGCGAAGCGGGGAGCGATCGATCCAGTGAATCGATCGCAGGGCCGAACGCCCTGAGCCATGCGAAGGGCCGGGATACGGTGCGGCATGTCCCTTCTCCCCAGCGGGGAGAAGATGCCGGCAGGCAGATGAGGGGGTGAGCGGCAAAGCCGCGAATGCACTGAGCGGAAGCGAAGGGCAATATGAACGGCATGCCGTGCGGCCCCCTCATCCGACCCTGCGGGCCACCTTCTCTCCGCCGGGGAGAAGGGAGATCACATCACCCAGGCTTACGCGCACAAATCGCAAACCGCTCCTGCACCATACGCTCAAGCCCGCGCAGAAATGGCATCTTGCGCGCCTGCGCCCAATGAATGTCGCCAAGCTTGCGATCGACGACGATATCGACGAAGCCGGCCTTGCGCAGAAGATCGACCACCGCTTCCGCCGGCATTTCATGGGAAAAATGCACGCGTGAGCGGATCTTCTGATGCCGCGCCATCATTTCCGGCGACATGTGGCTTGCCGCAGGCCTGCCGGAGATTTTCGTCCAGAGCTTCTGCAGGCCCTTGACCCAGGTTTCCCGACCCATGTTGCCGTCGACGATCAGCACCTTGCCGCCCGGCTTCAGCACCGCGAACCATTCTGCGAAGGCCGACGCCGGGTCCACCAGCGTCCAGATGAGATGCCGGTTGGTGATGACGTCGTAGCTACCCCGTGGCTCCATCGTGTTTTCGGCGTCGCCGGAAACGAAGCGGATATCGGTGCCGCGCTTCTTCGCCTTGGCGCGTGCCTGCGCCAGCATCGCATCCGACCAGTCGAGCCCGGTGACCGCAAAGCCGACATCATGCATCAGATGCGAAATGACAGCGGTGCCGCAGGCAAGATCGAGCGCTGCCCGCCCCTGCCCGTCGCCGAGATGTTTTCGGATCAGCCGCTGCCAGCCCTTCCGCTCGCCTTCCGAAAAGATTTCATGGCCGACGCTCTGGTCGAAGGTTTCAGCCCTTTCCGACCAGAAATCGCGGATTTCATCGCGGATCGAGTAGTTTGTATTCATCGAATTCACCTTGAGTGCCCCGGCAGTGCATCAGTTTGGAAATGCTCTAAAACATATAACTTGATTCACAAAGTCATATTTCTTATGGCTGCGGACATTATTCAGACGTCAGGGGAATTTCCAGATGAATTTCGTGAAAATGCTCGCAGTCTCCGCAGCTGCGATTGCCGGCCTGATGCCGCTATCGGCCTGGGCGCAGTCCTTCACCATCAAGGATGTCGCTGGCCGCGAAGTCAGCTTCGACAAGCCGGTCGAGCGGGTGATCCTCGGCGAAGGCCGCATGCTCTACGCCGTCGCGCCGATCGAGAAGGAAGATCCCTTTGCCAAGATCGTCGGCTGGCGCAACGACCTCTGGACCACCGACAAGGACGGCTTCAACGCCTATGTCGAAAAATTCCCCAAAGGCAAGGACCTGCCCTTCCTCGGCAATCTCACCGACGGCACGCTGCAGACCGAGACGGTGGTCAAGCTTCATCCGGATGTGCTGCTGCTCCCGATCGGCAACAAGACGGCAGCGGACGAGGTGAAACTCGAAGAGATGCTCGCCGGCATCGGCGTCAAGATCGTCTATATCGATTTTCGCGAGCACATCCTCGCCAACACCGAACCGAGCCTGAAGATCCTCGGCCAGCTCTTCGGCCATGAGGACCGCGCCGAAGCCGTCGCCAGCTTCTGGAAAGAGCAGATGGCACGCGTCACCGACAGGCTGAAAGCGGCCAATCCGCCGAAGCCGAACGTGTTCATGTATCGCGCCGCGGGCTTGGTCGAGTGCTGCGGTACCTTCGGTCCCGATAATTTCGGCCTGATGGTCGATTGGGCCGGCGGCCACAATCTCGGCTCCGATTTCCTGCCCGGTTATACCGGCTCGATCAATGCCGAGCAGGTCGTCGCCTCCAATCCCGATGTCGTCGTCGTCACCGGCTCCAACTGGAGCCAGACCAAGAATGCCAAGGACTTTGTCAATGTCGGCCCGAACGCCGCTTCCACCTTCGGCGACAGCCGCAAGGCGCTGAACACGCTGATGGAAAACCCGGCCTTCACCGGCTCCAAGGCGGTCGCCGGCGGCAATGTCCATGCGATCTGGCACCAATTTTATACCAGCCCCTACCAGTTCGTCGCCGTCCAGCAGCTGGCGAAGTGGTTCCACCCGAACCTCTTTGCCGATCTCGATCCGGATGCCACCTTCAAGGAATTCCACGAAAAATTCCTGCCGGTCGCCTATCAGCCGGGTTACTGGGTCGACGCCAAGGCGGCTGAGTAACCCGCGATGGCCGAGGTCGCCGCCATATCGATCGAAGCCGAAGCCGGGAGAGAGCGCTACCGCGCCCTTGCCCGGCGCAAGCTTTTGATCCTGGCCGCCATGACGGCGGCGCTCTGCCTGTCCTTTGCCGTCGATCTCGCCTGGGGCCCGGCCCGCTACAGCCTCGGTGAGGTCGTCGCCGCCCTCCTCGACCCGTCTTCCGTTTCCGATCAGGTGCGGGCCGTCGTCTGGAATATCCGCATGCCGGTCGCCGTCATGGCCATCGTCGTCGGCGCCTCGCTTTCGGTCGCCGGCGCGCAGATGCAGACGATCCTCGCCAATCCGCTCGCCAGCCCCTTCACACTCGGCATCTCGGCAGCGGCAAGCTTTGGCGCCGCGCTTGCAATCGTCACCAGCGTTCCGCTTCTGCCTGTGGCAGCCGGCCTGCTGGTGCCCGTCAATGCCTTCATCATGGCGCTGATCGCCACGCTCTTTATCCATTTCGTCTCGCAGGCCCGCGGCGTCTCGGTGCAGACGGTGGTGCTGCTCGGCATCGCCCTGGTCTTCACCTTCAACGCGGCTCTCGCCTTCCTGCAATATCTCGCCTCCGAACAGGCGCTGTCTGCAGTCGTCTTTTGGACGATGGGCAGCCTCACCAAGGCCACCTGGCCGAAAATCTGGGTGACACTTGCCGTGCTGCTGCTGGCCCTGCCGCTCTTTGCCCGCAACGCCTGGGCGCTGACGGCGATCCGCCTCGGCGAGGACAAGGCCGCAAGCTTCGGCGTCAATGTCCGCCGCATCCGGCTGGAAACCATGCTGGTTGTCTCGCTGCTTGCCGCCGCACCCGTCAGCTTTGTTGGCACCATCGGTTTCGTCGGCCTCGTCGGGCCGCATATCGCCCGTATGATTCTCGGCGAGGATCAGCGCTTCTTCCTGCCGGGCTCGATCCTCTCCGGCGCGCTGCTCCTGTCGCTGACCTCGATCGTCTCGAAGTCGATCATCCCCGGCGTCGTCTTCCCGATCGGCATCATCACCGCGCTGGTCGGCGTGCCCTTCTTCTTCTCGCTCATCCTCTCGAACAGGAGCCGGTCGTGGTAGCGCTTCAATTGCAGTCGGTCGGCGCCTATCACGGCCGCAACCTCTTCGTCGAAGACGTCACGACGCCGGTGATGAAATCGGGCGAGTTGATTGCGGTGATCGGCCCGAACGCCGCCGGCAAATCCACCCTCTTCAAGCGCATCACCGGCCTGCTCAAGGGGCCGGGTCACGTCGTCGTCGAAGGCTCGAAGACGAAAAATGCCATCAGCTACATGCCGCAGGATACCTCGGCCAATGCCGTGCTGACCGTCTACGAATCCATTCTGCTCGCCCGCAAGCAGGGCGAGTCCTGGGCCGTCGGCGACGGCGACCTGCGCTTCATCGACGAGATCATGGCAGCCCTCGATATCAGCGCCCTGGCCTTCCGCGATCTCGGCGCGCTCTCCGGCGGCCAGCGCCAGCTCGTCTCGATCGCCCAGGCGCTAGTGCGTGAGCCCGAAATCATGCTGATGGACGAGCCCACAAGCGCGCTCGACCTCCACCGCCAGGTCGAGGTCCTCGACTTCATGCGCCGCCGGGCCCGTGCTAAAGGCATGATCGTCCTGGTCGCCATCCACGACCTCAACCAGGCGCTCCGCTTCGCCGACAAAGTCCTCGTCATCGCCAATGGCCGCATGCGTGCCTGCGGCACCCCAAGCGACGTCGTCACCGCCGAGATGCTGCGGGAGATTTATAAGGTCGAGGCCCGGGTGGAAAAATGCTCGCTGGACCACGACCATGTGATCGTTGATGGGAAGGCTCATTGAGCTTAGCCAAAATCGGCCGGCCTCAGTCGATCAATCGCTGCGCGGTAAACTTGTCCGTGACAAGCATGTCGATCACCCCCACGCGGAGTGCGCCTGCGATAGCGTCCGTCTTTTTGGACCCGCCGGCGAGTGCAATCACCCGGTCCACGCGTTCAAGCTCCTCGAGCGGAAGTCCAATGACCCGGTCGTCCAGCGGCGTCTTGACCGGCTTGCCATTCTTGTCGAAGAAGCGAAGCGAGATGTCGCCGACGGCTCCCGCTTCCGCGAGATCAGACAGTTCGCGCGATGAAAAGATGTTGCCGGACCGCGCGAGAAGTTCGGACGGTTCGACGGCTCCGATTCCGACGATCGCCAGCGTGATGCTGCCGAACAGGTCCATCGTCTCCCGGACGTACGGATCGGCCTGCATAAGAAGTTTTGCCTCTCTGGACGTCGTAACGCCCTGCACGGCAAGCAGTTTCGGCTCAGCGCCGGTCAGCCGGGCAAGCCGCGTGGTAAGCTGCGTCGCATGCGTCTGTACGGAAGGATCGCCCATGCCGCCAAGGGTTTGGACGACGAACTTCGCCTGAGCGCTCTTCTGCGGATGAATGTTCTCCACCATCTTGAAGATGGTCTGGCTCCAACTCGAAACGCCGATGATCTCCCCCGGCGCAAGCGTCACCTCCAGGAGGTGGGCCGCCGCCTCTCCGATACGGGCCATGATGGCGCCGTCCCGGTCTTCCGTGCACTCCACGACGATCGCCTCCGGCAGATCATATTTCTCGCGAAGCGCGCGCTCAAGCTCGCTGTAGGTGCCGACGGGGGGAGTGACGCTGGTTCGCACGATATCTTCAGCCTCGGCACGCTTGAGCATGCGCGACACCGTCGCCTGCGACAGGCGAAGGTGCTGTGCGATCTCCGCCTGTCGCCGTCCCTCCAAGTGGTACATCTGGGCGACCCTTGATATGAGGCGCAGTTCGTTGAGGCGAGTCATCGCTAATCCCAGTGTGAATTTTTATTCATCATTAGCGGTTGTATCGCGTGACGTCGAGCGGGCAAGTGCATCATTCCATGTATCCAGAAGCACCGCGCGATCCACCGGTTCCGGGTCAATGATCTGCGAGCTCCGAGGCAGCTCTGCGATAACATTAAGATCGCTCCACAAACCAAGTGAGAGACCTGCGAGATAGGCGGCCCCCAAAGCCGACGCCTCGGGTGCTTCGCATTGGATCACGGGATGTTCGATGAGGTTGGAGACACACTGCATCAGGAAACGGTTCTGGCTCGGGCCGCCATCGACATAGAGCGCTCCGAGTTCGCCGCCGCTTTGTGCTCGCATGGCGGCGATCACGTCGTGCACCTGGAAGGCGATCGAATCGGTGACCGACCGCGCCATTTGCGCACGGGTCGTATTGAAATTGATCTGGGAAAACAGGGCACGGGCGTCGGAGTTCCAATAGGGTGCGCCCAGTCCCACGAATGCGGGCACGAAACCCGGTCCGCCGGGTTCGGCGCTCGCCGCAAGTTCGACAAGGGCTGCCACATCGGAAAGGCCGAGAATATCAGCCATCCAAGGCAGGCTGGCGGCGCAAACGAGAATATTGCCTTCGAAAGCGAAAGTCGGCTTTCCCCCGAGACGCCAGGCGACGGTCGTTGTGACGCCGTTGCGTGGCGGAATAAATCGCGCAAGCGTCGTCATGATGGAAGAGCCGGTTCCAAAGGTTACCTTGCCATCACCCGGCTTGAAGGCGCCATGACCGAACAGCGCCGCATGGCTGTCTCCGATCGCGGCCATGATCGGCGTTCCATCCGGCACGCCTGGCAAGCCTTGCGTCCTGCCGAAGTCGGCAGAGCTGTCGAGCACCTCGGGCAGCAGCGCGATATCGACGCCGAAAATCTCGCCGAGTTCCTCGCTCCATCTCTGCTCCTTCAGATCGAACAGCTGGCTCCTGGCGGCATTGGAAGCATCGCAGACATGCCGGCGCCCGCCCGTCAGGCAGTGGACCAGCCAGCTGTCGACTGTTCCCAGCCGGACCGACCGCCCGGCCGGCATACGGTCGAGCAGCCATCGGAATTTCGAACCCGGAAACATCGGATCGAGTGGCAGGCCTGTCAGCGTCTGCACACGGTCAAGGCGGCCTTCGGCAATCAGACGTTCGCAATCCTGTGCCGTTCGACGGCACTGCCAGCTGACCACCGGTCCAAGCGCCTCTCCCGTTTCGGCGTCCCAGGCAGTGACAGACTCGCGCTGGTTGGAAATCGCCACGGCCGCGATAGCCACGTCGGGGGTGGCCTTCAGGCAGGCGTCGATCGCCTCGCAAACGGATGCGTAGAGCCGGCGTGGGTCCTGTTCGACCCAGCCTGGTTTCGGATAGGTGATGCCGACCGGCGCCGAACCCCTGCCGACAATGTCTCCCTTTTCGGAAACGAGAACGGCCTTTGAATTGGTCGTGCCCTGGTCGATTGCCAGAATTGCCCGCATTCTTTCCTCCCCGGATCAGACGGCAGCCGGGGTGAAAATGCGCCCCGGCCGGTCCACGCGATCCTAATTACTTGCGCCTGATCAGCGACTGTGCGGCGTCGGCGATTGCCGACGGCGCCATCCCGAATTCGTCGAGCAGGAACTCTGCCGAACCGGTTGGAGCGTAGACGCCGGGAACGCCAAGACGTTTCATCGGCACTGGAGCATTGTCGACCACCACTTCGGCGACCGCGGAACCGAGCCCGCCGAAGATCGAATGCTCTTCGGCCGTGACGATCGCTCCGGTTTCCCTAGCCGCAGCGATGATGGCGTCCTCGTCGATCGGACGAACCGTTGCTAGGTTGAGCACTCTGGCATTTATGCCGCGTTCTGCGAGGATCTCAGCGGCCTTCAAAATTCGATGGGTCAAAGTGCCGTTGGCGATAAGGGTGACGTCGGAACCCTGGCGAAGCAGGTTTGCCTTGCCAAGTTCGAACTTGTGACCCTCCGGAAGTAGATCCGGCACACCGACGCGAGACAGACGCAGGAAACAGGGCCCGTTATAGGCCGCGGCCCACTCGACCGCAGCAGCTGTTTCGATGCGGTCACAAGGCGCAATGACCGGAAGATTGGGCAGAACCCGCGTCCAGGCGAAGTCTTCGATCGAGTGATGGGTCGGACCGAGTTCGCCATATGCCATCCCGGAAGAAATGCCGACCAGCTTGACGTTGGCATTCGAATACGAAATATCCGCCTTGATCTGCTCCAGCGACCGTCCCGTTAGAAACGGCGCGGCGGCGCACACGAACGGAAGGCGCCCGCCATTGGCGAGGCCTGCTGCAACACCCACCATGTTCTGCTCGGCGATACCGACATTGACGAGGCGCTCTCCAAACCTAGCCTTGAAGCCGCCGAGCTTGGAGGAACCGACGGAGTCGTTGCAGACAGCAACGATCGTTTCGTTTTCGGCTGCCAGCCGTTCAAGCGTGGAGGCGAATGCGTCGCGGCAATCGTAGAGCTTGGCTGCGTTTATGGGCGCGTTCATGCCAGTGCCTCCGACAATTCTGCCACTGCGATGTCGTATTGTTCCTTGCTCGGTACCTTGTGGTGCCAGTCGACTCGGTCTTGCATGAACGAGATTCCATGCCCCTTGTTGGTGTGAGCAACGATGCAATGCGGTCTCGATCCCCGGTGTTCGAGGGCCGAAACGACTTCGCACATCGTGTTCCCGTTGATCTCGGTGACCTCCCAATCGAAAGCTTCAAGCTTCGGACGAAGCGGGGCGAGATCGTTGGTTTCCGAAAGCGCGGCGCCCTGCTGGAACCTGTTGTGGTCGATGACCAGCGTCAAGTTATCGAGCTTGAACTGCGCGGCCGCCATGATCGCTTCCCAGTTGGAGCCCTCCTGCATCTCACCGTCGCCGGTGACGACATAGGTGTGATATCTAGCGCCCGAGAGCTTGGCGGCTTTCGCCATTCCGACTGCGACGGGAAGACCGTGGCCGAGCGGCCCGGTATTGGTTTCGACGCCAGGAACCTTGTTGCAGTTTGGATGCCCGTTCAGCCTCGAATGCGGCTTCAAAAAGGTCGAAATCTCCTCCTCCGGGATGAAGCCGCGTTTTGCGAGCGTCACATACAGAGCGCATGCCGTATGTCCCTTCGAAAGAACGAACCTGTCGCGGTCGGGGTGCTTCGGCTGATCGGGCCATACATTCAGCACACGAAAATAGAGGGCCGTCAAAATGTCGATGACCGACATTTCCCCACCGATATGGCCGGCGCCCGCTTCGAAGACCGCCTGGAGATCGCGCAATCGGATCTCGCGAGCGACCCGCTCGAGTTCTGTCGTATTCATGGGTTCCTCTCATGCATAAATATTCATTCATCAATATTTTTGCACAAGAAGCCGATTAGTCAAGCCCTTTAAGCGGCACACCGGCGAATGGAAGTCCAGAAATCCTGTTGACAGCCAGAAAGCAACTTGTTAATGAATTTTCCAGCATCAGTGAATATTTATTCTAAAGACGAACTAGCTGTCGGCCTGGGCATAGGGAGGAACAATGGTGGCGCTCGATATCAATGAAAACGGGCTTTCGTCCGGCGCCTGGTTGAGCAAGCTCAAGGGAGCCACCGGCCCGCTCGTCGGGCTGCTCGCGCTTTGCGTCTTTCTGAGCGTCAGCACCGACACGTTTCTTTCGGTTCGAAACGGCCTCAACATTCTCGATCAGATCACGGTCCTCGGCATCATGGCCGTCGGAATGACCTTTGTCATTCTGATCGGCGGCATCGACCTCTCCGTCGGCTCGGCCCTCGCTCTTGCGATGATGGTCATGGGCTGGACTGCAAATGTCGCCGGCCTGCCGCTGCCGGTTGCGATCGCTTTTGCTCTGGTCGCATCGGGGGTTTCGGGGCTGATCGTCGGACTTCTCGTGACGCAGTTCAGGGTTCCGGCCTTTATTGCCACTCTTGCGATGATGTCCGCGGCTCGCGGCGTCGCCAATATGATCACGGACGGCCAGCAGATCGTCGGATTCCCCGACTGGTTCATGATGCTGGCAATCGACCGCCATTTCGGCGTGCTGACCGCCACCGTGTTTCTCATGCTTGCGGTGGTTCTTGCGGCGTGGCTTTTCCTGCACTTCCGCTCCGAAGGTCGCATGCTCTACGCGGTAGGAGGAAATCCGGAAGTCGCGCGCCTTGCGGGCATCAACGTCCCGCTCGTCACGATTGGCGTCTACGTCGTAAGTTCAGTCCTTGCGGGCCTCGCAGGCATCGTACTCGCCGCCAGGCTGGATTCAGTCCAGCCGTCCAGTGGTCTGGGCTATGAGTTGGACACCATCGCTGCGGTCGTCATCGGCGGGACTTCGCTCTCCGGCGGCGCGGGCGGTATCGGGGGAACATTGATCGGTGTTCTTATCATCGGCGTCCTTCGCAACGGCCTCAATCTTCTCAACGTCTCGCCGTTCCTGCAGCAGGTGATCATCGGCATCGTCATCGTACTCGCGGTCGGCGCGGAGACTATTCGTCGGCGTCGCGCCTGACGAAACGGGGTCCGCCGCGTCGGCGGGCCGGACATTCCGCGCCAAGGGTTTGGGGCGGATCAATACCCCGAGGGGGAGGACATACCCGAGGGTTCCATCAAACAACGGAGGAAATACAATGAAAATTGCGCGCACCATGCTCGCGTCTGCTGCACTGCTCGGCCTCACGCTCAGCCCCGTACACGCAGCGGAACTGAAGAAGCTCGGCTTGGCCGTTGCCAACCTTCAGGCAAACTTCTTCAACCAGATCAAGCAATCGGTCGAAGCCGAAGCCAAGAAGCGCGGCATCGAAGTCATCACGGTCGACGCAAAGGGCGATGGGCCGACACAGGTCAATCAGATCCAGGACCTCCTGACCCAGAAAATCGACGCGCTGATCTACATTCCGGCAGGTGCGGCCGCTGCGACCGTTCCGGTCAAACTCGCAAAGAGCGCTGGTATTCCGGTCGTGAACGTTGACCGCAACGCCGAGGGAGCACCCGGCGATACCTTCCTTGCAACGGATTCCGTCGCGTCTGCCAAGGCGGTGTGCGACTACATCCTGAAGGAAGCCGGCGGCAAGGGGAAGATGGTCATCATCCACGGCCAGAAGGGCACGACGCCGGAAGTCGATCGTTCGAAGGGCTGCGCTGAATCTCTCAAGTCATATCCGGACGTCAAGGTTGTCGCCGAGCAGTTCTCGAACATCTGGAGCCAGGACGAAGGATTCCAGATCATGCAGAATATGCTGCAGGCAAATCCGGACGTTTCCATCGTGTTCGCCCAAGCCGACGGCCTCGCCCTTGGCGCCGCACAGGCGATCAAGGTCGCCAATCCTTCCCAGAAGATCGTGGTTGGCGGCTTCGATGGTGACACCGCAGCTCTCGAAGCGCTCAGCAAGGGCGTCTTCAACGTAACTGCGACCCAGCAGACGCAGAAGATGGGCCGCGACGCGGTTGAAAACGCCGCCAAGCTTGTTGCTGGAGAGAAGGTGCCGCCGGTCCAACTTTTGGATGCCACCCTGACAACCAAGGAAAACGTCGCAGGCTTCATCGCCAACCATCCGTAATGAAGTCGAGGTCTTGAGGAGGTGTGCCGTGACTGATCCAGTTCTTTCCCTGAGGGGCATATCCAAGTGGTATGGGCCGCTCCAGGTTCTGAAGAATGTCAGCTTGGACGTTTATCCGGGCGAAGTGGTAGCACTTCTCGGTGAAAACGGAGCCGGCAAGTCGACGCTATCCGGCATTATCGCCGGGTCACGCACGCCGTCCGAAGGATCAATGACCTGGCTGGGGCAGTCTTATGCCCCAGCCTCCCCGAGGGAGGCGATCGACAAGGGCCTTGTCCTCATCCATCAGGAGCTGCAGCTGCTGCCGCAGCTATCGATCGCGGAAAACGTCTTCATCGGGCGCTGGCCGATGAAGAACGGCGTCGTCGACCGTGCCCAAATGGTTCGCCGCGCTCAGGAACAGCTCGCTCGCCTGAACCTTCACATACCCGCCACCCGGAAGGTCGCCGGCCTTTCCACCGCAAATCAACAGCTCATCGAGATCGCCAAGGCGTTGGCTCTCAATGCAAAGCTCCTGATCCTGGACGAACCGACCGCGGCCCTTGGCGGCGCGGAGACGGAAGCTCTTTTCGAACAGGTTAGAAAGCTTCGGTCAGAGGGTGTCGGCATCGTCTACATTTCCCACCGCATGGAAGAGATCAAGCGAATAACCGACCGGGTCGTCGTTCTTCGCGATGGCGAGCGCGTGCAGGAATTCTCCGACAGCGCGACACCGGTGCGAACGATCGTCGAGAGCATGGTCGGACGCCCGCTTGACCGCTTGTTCCCAACGCTGCCGGTGCCGACAGACCATCCCGTACTCCAGGTGTCGGGGCTGAGCTCGCCGGACAACTCATTCCGCGACGTTACCTTCGATGTGCGCGCCGGGGAAATTCTCGGAATCGCCGGACTGGTCGGTGCGGGCCGCACGGAACTTGTCCGCGCGATTTCAGGCGCGGACCCGATCAGTGCAGGTTCGATCAAGCTGGAAGGCGAAGAACTCAGGCTGCGCGATCCGGCGGACGCGATCGCCAAGGGCATCGTGATGGTCCCGGAAGACCGCAAGGAGCAAGGCCTGGTTGTCGGGCACCGGATCGGCGAGAACATTATCTACGCCAATCTTGACAAGCTGGGCGGGCGTTGGATTACCCCGAGCGTCAAGCGCTCGTTTGCGGAGAAGGCGGTTGCCAAGTTCGGCGTAAAGGGCCGTGCGGAGCAATATGCCTCGGACCTGTCCGGCGGCAACCAGCAGAAGGTCGTCATCGCGAAATGGCTGATGCGCGATCCTAAGGTCGTCGTACTCGACGAACCGACGAGAGGCATCGACGTCGGGGCCCGAGCGGGCATCTACGACATCATCGTCAATCTTGCCAATCGGGGCGTGGCGGTCATCGTCGTAAGCTCGGACCTCGAGGAAGTTCTCGGAGTTTCCAATCGCATTCTCGTGCTTGCCCAAGGCAAACAGGCAGGCATTCTCAACCGTGACGAGGCGAATGACGTTTCGGTCATGGAGCTAGCCACCATCTGAACAGACAGAGAAAGGAAGAGCGGTGTCCGACATCACTCTGAACGCCCCGAAGCTTTTCGATCTCAGCGGCCAGGTTGCCATCGTTACCGGAGCTGGGAGCGGCATCGGGCAGCGCATTGCCATCGGCCTTGCACAGTGCGGCGCCGACGTGGCGCTGCTCGACCGTCGAACCGACGACGGGTTGGCCAGGACGGCCGAACATATTCACGCCGCCGGCCGCCGTTCGATCCAGATCGCAGCGGATGTCACGAGCAAGTCTTCCCTTGGAGAGGCGATAGCACGTACCGAAACAGATCTCGGCGCATTGACACTTGCAGTCAACGCTGCAGGCATCGCTAACGCCAACGCAGCGGAGGAGATGGAGGAGGACCAATATCAGACGTTGATGGATATCAACCTGAAAGGCGTCTTTCTTTCCTGCCAGGCCGAGGCGCGCGCCATGCTGAAGAATGGACGCGGCTCCATCGTCAACATCGCTTCCATGTCGGGTGTGATCGTAAACCGGGGGCTGAGCCAAGCGCACTATAACGCCTCCAAGGCGGGCGTGATCCATATGTCGAAGTCTATGGCGATGGAATGGGTCGACCGCGGCATTCGCGTCAACACCATCTCCCCCGGATACACGGCAACGCCGATGAACACCCGTCCGGAGATGGTTCATCAGACCAGGCTCTTCGAAGAGCAAACGCCAATGCAGCGAATGGCAGCAGTGGACGAGATGGTCGGCCCGGCGGTGTTCTTGCTGTCGAATGCAGCAAGCTTCGTGACCGGCGTCGATCTTCTCGTCGACGGCGGTTTCTGCTGCTGGTGATACGAAAAGCGCATTGCCAGCAACTGGGAAAACGATCTCGCTTCCTCCCTGGCAGAGATCGAGGCGCTGAAGGGAATAACGGGTAAGGCGGCGTGCGATATCGTCGTCTGCCCGCCCTTCACGCTGATCGAAACGGCCGTGGAACGGACGGAGGGTTCGGGTCTCCACGGGTCGCTGAAGGCTTCGGAATTCGCCGAGATTATCTCGACAGCCACTTGAACTCCAAAAATTGTCGCGGGCTGGGTCGTGCGCCCTAGATCGCTATGTATCCACGGTACCGGGAAGGAAAGAACATGAAACGCTTTGAGCAAAAGACTGTCGTCATTACCGGGGGCAGCCGCGGCATTGGCGCGGCCATCGCCAGGCGCTTTGCCCGCGAAGGCGCCAATCTCGTCGTCTCCGCCAATGAGGAACTGGTCCACGGCGTTGCCGAGCAAATCCGGGCCGAAGGCGGCAAGGCGATCTCCTTCATCGGCGACGTCACAGACAAGGCGAGCGTCATCGCCCTCTACGATGCTGCCGAGAAGGAATTCGGCTCTGTCGACGTTTCGATCCAGAATGCCGGTGTCATCACCATCGCCCGCGTCGAGGACCTCACCGAAAACGAGTGGGACAAGGTCATGGCCGTCAACACCAAGGGCGTTTTTCTCTGCGCCCAGGAGGCGCTTTCCAGAATGCGCAAGCACAAGCGCGGCGGCCGCATCATCAACACCGCCTCCGGCCAGGCCCGCGACGGCTTCATCTACACCCCGCATTATGCCGCCTCGAAAATGGGCGTCGTCGGCATCACCCAGAGCCTCGCCAAGGAAGTCGCCACCGAAAAGATCACCGTCAACGCCTTCTGCCCCGGCATCATCGAGACCGACATGTGGGCCTATAACGACCAGGCCTGGGGCAAACTGCTCGGCAACTACGCCCCCGGCGAGTTAATGAAGGAATGGGTCGAAGGCATCCCGATGAAACGCGCCGGCTCCGGCGAAGACGTCGCCGGCCTGGTCACCTTCCTCGCCAGCGACGACGCCGCTTACATCACCGGCCAGACGATCAATGTCGATGGCGGGTTGATCATGTCGTAGGTGAGATTCTGGCTTTACCTGCCATATGCCTTTCGCTTGCCGCTCAAGCGTTCGTCGCTGACGCTCCTCACCCCCCTCATCTGCCCTGGCGGGCATCTTCTCCCCGCTGGGGAGAAGGGGGAGCAAGCCGCTTCTCCCGTTTCCATAAACGATGCCTTCAGGAAGGGCGGGACGCCCCCACGAGTCCCTTCTCCCCAGCGGGGAGAAGATGCCGGCGGGCAGATGAGCGACTATCTGGGCTGTCAAGTTGCATGTTCGAATTCTCTTCGCGCATCTCGTGCTTTTGCATTGAGAATGACCAGGAGTTTTCGGGCGAGCGCGATGCGGATGACCATTTTCGGTTTGCCC
>NZ_JABDWE010000032.1:0-34869 GCF_019685125.1 Rhizobium sp. NZLR10
CGCCAGCCTCCTGCTCACGCAGCACACCGATGATCTGCTCTTCTGTAAATCTCTGCTTCTTCATTCGTCCGTCCTTCGTAAGGCCGGACTCTAATCAATTCTGGAAGAAATTCGCAGTGGCAGGTCAACATCGAACAGGTTCTCGTGCCGACGCTCAGTTCGGGTGATACTGTCATCATGGATAACCTGCCGGCTCACAAAGCCGATGGTGTCCGCCAGGCCATCGAAGCTGCCGGTGGCAGGCTGCTCTATCTCCCGCCCTACAGTCCCGACTTCAACCCCATCGAAATGGCCTTTTCAAAACTTAAAGCGCTTCTGCGCGCAAGAGCCGAGCGCTCCGTTGACGCCTTGTGGGATACCGTCGGAAAAATCGTCACGCTCTTCAAACCGCAGGAATGTGCAAACTACTTCGCAGCAGCCGGATATGACCCCGATTAAAATGGACGTGCTCTAATTATCAAGCGGCCGCTAGGATCTATGACCGGATCATGTTCCCTTGGACTCCATATTTCGAAGTGCATCGGATTCCAGTTCAGGACTATTTCGATGTCCTCGACCGCAGCTCGACCAGTGTTGTTAAACCAGAGTTCCTGAGTGATTATAGGAAGATCCGCACCATTTGGTCCGACGTTTGGGACACTGTAGTAGTGTTGATGCCTTAGTGACCAGCGCAACTTGCCTCTGGCGAGCGCTATTTGGGTAATAGCAACCGTGATAATCGTGAGAATTACGGCTTGGAAAAACCGTGACGAAAGGATGTCATACAAGAATGGTCACCGGCTAGCTGGTTGCGCTGCCTGACGCTGCATGAGGTTTAGGTTGTCGTCAACGGGGGCAAACCGCAAATCAGGGCAATCGCTTCAGCTTTTCATTTCATCGTGGCCGGGGAGGTGCGAGTGTGATTCATCAGGAGCTTCGAATCGACGGAGCCGTTCATGCCAACCTCTCCCGCGTCTTCCCGCGCCATTCTTGATCATTTTTCGGCGCTTTCTGACCCGCGAGAGTATTGGCGGGTGGTTTATCCGCTGCCGGAGGTTCAGCTGCTTGTGCTGTGTGCGACGCTGAGCGGCATGGAAGATTTCGTCGAGATCCGGCTTTGGGGCGAAGAGCGGATGGACTTTCTGCGGCGGTTCCTGCCCTTCGAACGCGGGCTGCCATCCCACGACACATTGAACGACGTCATCAACGCACTTGATCCGGACCTGTTCAAATCCTGCTTCACCTCACGGGTCGAAGCGTTACGGGATGGCGATCCGGATGTCATCGCAATTGATGGCAAGACATCAAGGCGCACCCACGCGCGCGGCCGGGGCGCGAACCGCTGCATATGGTGTTGGCATGGGCGACCCGGGCAGCGGCTGGTTTTTGGCCAGGAGGCGACCGACGTCAAATCGAACGAGATCACGGCTATTCCGCTGCTGCTGGAGCGACTTGAGTTGACCGGCGCCATCGTCACCATCGATGCCATGGGCACCCAGTCGGTCATTGCCGAGACGATCGTCCGGCGCGGCGGCGATTATCTGCTTGCCCTCAAAGCCAACCGGCCCGCCACCTATGACGACGTCGTACGCTTCTTCGCCGATCCGCCCGCCGATATGATTGAAACGGACACGGCAGTGGTCGAGAATGATCATGGCCGGATCGAGCAGCGCCGACACACCGTCTGCCACGACGTCGATTGGCTGATCTCCGACCGCCGATATCCCGATGAACCGCGCTTTCCGCATCTGGCCATGATCGCCATGTAGAAAGCCGCACCGAACGCGCCGGCAAGGTCGAGACCGAAAGGCGCTATTATCTTTCGTCAGCCAAACTCACCCCGAAAACCTTCGCCGCCGCCGTGCGTGCCCACTGGGGCATCGAGAACCGATTGCATTGGGTGCTCGACGTCGTCTTCCACGACGACCTCTCAAGATTGCGAACCGCCTCTGGACCGCACAACATGGCCCTCGTCAGAAATCCAAACGATAAGCACAGCCTCAAAGTCCGACGTAAAAAGACAAACCTCAACGACGACTATCTCGAAAGTCTCATTCAAGCGATAAATTAACCTGAAGCGATTCCCCTGACCGCAAATCAAGGAAATTCATTGTTTCTTCGCTCTACGCATGAATCTCTGTCGAACAGACAGCAGCGGAATCAGAAGAAGATGTTGATATCGTCTACTATAACGCCAGTCACCTCGCCCTTCTCTCCGTCAACGGCGGCGTTTCCGTTTCCTAGATGAGCGGGGTTTGGCACATCCCCGGTGGCACCAGGGCTACCCGCTTGACACCACCCGTTGCTGGGGCCGCCCCGACCGCCGCGGGCCGCGTTGCCTGGTTGTCCGCCCATTCCGTAGGCCCCCGCAAGGCCACCGCGATCGTTGACCCGTGCATAGCTGAGCACTTGCATTCCATCTGCTAGGGTAACGTAAACTATATCTGCGCCGTTACCTCCGTTACCGGCGTCACCTCCACGTCCCCCCCGTCCACCATCGCCACCACGACCGCCCCGACCTGGGCCTTCCTTGCAATCAAAGAGACTAGTAGCACCTTCTTTGCCAGGGGCGCCTGCGCCCCCAGCGCCGCCGGTTCCGCCTCGCGCCCCGTCACCGCCGTTAATTCCAGGGACGGATATTCCAAAATTGAGGAACCCAGGTGGTATGGCGCCGCCCGGATCTAAAATTTCTCCCGCTATGACGTAAATTGTGGGCAATTGCTGCGTCGCCCCAGATTCGCCAGCGGTTCCATCTTGTCCGGCAGACCCGGGGTTGCCTTGCCTGTTGACTTCACCTGAGCCATCGGCGCCCTTGGATCCTGTCGTTCCCGCATTTCCATCTGCCGCGGAAACGACAGCAGGATCCCGCATGATAAATGAAAATAGTGACGGATCGGAAAAGCGCAATTGCTTCGTCACCACCGCGATCCACGGATAGTTTAATCCTTTCAAGATCATCCGCGAGCCCGGCGCAAATACAATTTGATCCGCTTTGATCACTTGTTGGCCGAACGACTCCTCGCTGTTGATTGGTATAACTGAAATTACGGACGCGTTCTTGATTGCGTCTAGCACCTCTCCTGGTATGTCCACGGCAAGCATCCCTGCGTGAAGGCCTTTGCTGGCGCCAGCTCGACTATCAACTATCCTCACAACTGGAACATTCGACGCCGCGAACGTCTGCACCGGGTCTGATAAAATCACGAACGTGGAAGCAGCAAGTGTCAATAGCAAAAATTTGTTCATGTCACCCTCCCTCATATCTAGGTTGAGTGTAGTAAAACAATGAACTCGAGTACAGGTTGATTTTCGGGTTAGAATAAACGAAGTATGTAATGATAATTCGACCCGGCGGAAACCCGAAAGGTCACACGAATTAATTAACTTCGCTAACCATTTATGGGACTTGACCTTCTCGGCTCCGGAGTGCTTACCTAGCCACCTGGTAGGATGGGCAGCGCGAAATTGCTTGCGACAACCTGAAACCCTCGACATTGATCGCTGTGATAGCATGTAGATCTGAGCCCAGCGAAGGACTGACGTGGAACTCGAAATCAAGAATGCCGCAATCCATTCGGGCGAGGCTTTGATACTGCAAGCCGCCGGAACTCTTATCCTCGACGCAGACTACGCAATAACTGGCTTGTTCACGATGTAGCGTTGAATTTTCAGACAGCACCGAAAACTTTGCCTTGCAGCCCGGCACCAGTTGATCTGGCGCGATGATTGAAATACTCGCCGAACCATCGTCCCAGTTTTGAAGTGGCCCACACGATGCACAGGCCGTATAGTGGTGGACCGGCAGAGCGCTTATTGGATCCTCAGCTCTAAAGACTGAAACAGTACCTTTGCACCTCTGGCAAATCGCCGAAGCTGATGATAAATAGGAAGTGTATCCACTCATTAACGCATCTTGAAAGTGCTCGCGCACTAAGCCTTCGAGAAGTGTCTCGGCCAACACGTGGGCCCATATACCGCTGTAGATACGAATTGCAGCCTCTTTTGTTTCTAAGTCGGTCTGTTTGATTCCGAGGCCTAACGGCAGGGTAGCGGCCTCGATCCGAGCATACTCGAAAAGGACCCAAGCAGAAGCTCGGATCTTAGACAACGTGGCAATGCGATCTTTGACAGAGGGAAATGAACGTGGCTCCTGCTCGTACAGACGGGAGATTGCAGCCTCCACGTTCGCTGCCCGACATAACTCAATATGCAAAGCTTTCAAGCGCTCGACAAAAGAGAAAACATCACGTTGTTGAGAAAGCGAACTTTCATCATGCTGCTGAACTTGCCGACTTGAAGCGGGCATAATTTCCGAAGACGGGCTTTCATCTAAATCGAACCATGATGACGCTAGATCTCCCAGGGGATCGTCTTCCTTTGACCTAAACAAGTCCAACAAATATATATCTCCCACTATTACGAGATCTGGTGCTGGTGCAAACGAATTTCGTTGCGCCAACTCCGGCAGAAGTCGAATAGGAAGGTCCCCAACAATATGATCCATGAGTTCCGTAACGATCGACGGAGTAAGCATTATTTGTGACGTAGAAGCTACAATACCTGCGGCGTAGCCCTCCATTGCGCTCTTCAAAAGGCTATTTGTGGACGGAAAAACTTCTCCGTTGAGGCTTAGCGAATTGCATGAAAACAAGGCGATGAAGCTTGCTTTGATCTCTGACGGATATTTTATGTCTCCCGTGATACTTCTTGTCTTACGACAATTCCTCATTCCATGATGGTTGCTGCAGCCATCAGTTAAAACGTGACCTGCGAAAGTTCTTTCCTGATCTGACATTAATCCACACAGTATGCTCGATCGCAGCTTTAGGTGACCACCGTCGCCGTGACCGTGGATTGCTGCCGCCCTCCAACTTCTCGAGAATAACAAGGGTTCTACGCCGACCAGCGTGGTACGACGCCCGTCGGCGTGGTATTCGGAACTATGACAAGTTAGGGCGTCCAGTTTGACGCTTGATCGAGGTAGATTGTGAGTCTGCTCACAGCTAAGCAGAGCCTTCGCCACGACGAAACTAATACCTGGAATATCGTCAGCGACCAGGATGCTCCATGCAACGGCACATTGCCGGCCAAATTCGATTAATTTCGCATGAGTGAAATTATTGGCAGGGCCGACTAACGTTACGCTTCTGCAGTGTTCTGGTAACTGTTCAAGCGGCGGAAAACTGCTTGATTCTATAAGCCTTCGCTTCGTTGCGCTGGCAAGTGCTCGGGCGACAGATTCAAACTCCGCGCCAATAAGAAAAACAATGGCGCCTGCTTCAAAAAACGTTGTGCGAGCATTCAGACGATCGAAAGTTGTTGGAGTCGTGTACCAGTCCAACACACCCGTCCACGTTTTGAAGCGGCCAGCTTCTGCGGGACGCAGAACTGGAATAATTCCGTTCGCAAAGAGGGTTGTAAATTCCCGCCGATACTCACTTTCACTTTCTAGCCAGCGATAACTGTTGACACCCATACTCTTCGAACCACCCTGAGCTGACGCGCATTGCCTGCGATTCACTGCCGAATCTACCCAAAACCGCTTACAGCTTCACCCTCTCGCGAGGCAGTTGCTGGAGAGCGTCGGTTCCGAAAGGAAAGTTGTTCTAGTTCGACACCTTCAATAGAATACTTTCGGAGACTTGTTTTTGAAATGGGATCAAATGGTCGCAGATCGTGTGGATGGAGTTCCTCCACTCCAAGAGTTGCGACACGTGTAGGGCTGCTCTTGCGCCCATATTTTCCGACCATATTCTCCTCGCCTCCCACGGGACGAGGTGCCATTCGCCAAACCAAACCCCTTTCACTTGAGAAGCTGACATGTCCGTAACCACGCTCTTCGAGCGGTGTCATCGGCAAATCCTCCTCCGAGACAAGGCCCTTAAACAAACGTTTTGCTCTCCCCTGATTCACTATCTGTCCGGTATCCACCGTGAAACCACGATCAAAGAAATCGCAGGCATCAAATCCGCCCTCTCTTAAGGCTGATGCATAATTTCGAACTACGGGCAGCACCTCGCGTTCGACATAGCGCGATTTTCTGCGATCAGTCGCAATCAAATCTACGGCCGATCGCTCGATTGAAGATACGACAGCTTCGACGTCATCCCACACAGCGCTGCGGAAGGACTCGCGTCGCCCTATTCCGTGCTCTTTTTTGTAGGACAGAAGGGCGTTGAGAAACGGTCTTGTTGCATCATTGTAACCGCCAGCCCGCTGGGTCGTTTCAGGATATAAGTGCAAAGCGGAGAACGTACCGCGATAATCAAAAATCGGATCGACCGCATAATAAGCTCCATCGCTGTTCGCGAATTTGTAAAGCTCTACATGCTTCCATCCGTCGTCAATCAACTTACCCAAACGCGCCAAGCTCCTTTCCACGAACGCGCTGCAGTCATAGACGTCCACCACAGCGTCCGACGAAAATAATAGGTATGATATGCTTTTCGTACTGAACACCGGCGATCGCCCTTGGAGCTCAAGAATTTCAGTTATTGGTATTGAACTTTTGTGGACGGCTTTGCTCAATAATAGATGAGGCCCAACTCTAATGACGTGATGACCTGCGACGATTTTTTCTTCGACGCCCCGCTCACACTTGACTGCTAGCGGAGCAAATCGCAACTCGACCCCGCCTTGCGCGCTACCCCCAACACCCTTAAGCAAGTCTTTATAAATGGCGATTGAGCGCGCAAAGTCCCTCATATATGGGGAAGCTTGTAAAGTGCGGCGCGCAAGAGCCCAACCATCTGCGTACGCTGTTAATGAAAACCGTAAAGAGGCGATCGAGTCTCGCAAATCTCTGGCTATAGCAGTGTGCATATCTACCAAATGAGGATCCGCAGCTGAAAAACCTACGGTAGAAATTCTGACTTTTACTTTCAGAATGTCTCGCGCCCAGGAAATGTATTCATATAAATGCGGGAACGAACCTATGTCATTATCAAAATATGGAAATATAACCTGAGGACGATGGCTTCGGCAACCACCCAACTCTAGTCCTTTTTCCAGGAGGACTATCGAAAGTGCAATAAAAAGCTCTTTCATTCCCCGTCTTGTGAATTGCCATATATCTACTCCTGCCGACTGACTGCAAAACGCACATCTGCTAAAGCATCCAACTTGTGGTTGGAGATACTGGAGGTAAGTGAAGCTCGCTTCGGGCAAAAGCCTCATCTGCGCAGCGATGTTGTCTACAACATCGCTGCGCACATCCACGATATCAGCATCAACGTCTTGCAAAGCCATATTCCCTGTTGCGAAGCTAGCGAGACCCTTCTTTTACCAAGCTACCGGAACAGTACGCGCGACTTTTGCAATAAGATTATTGAACTGAGAACTTAAAGCTTCTACATCGCTAAATTCTATTCTCTGCTTGTTGGTAAGAGCTTCACCCAGTTGAGACAACTTCAACTGTAACGATTTGGCATCCGCTGCAATTGTTCTTGTGTATTCCTCCGCTGCATTCGTCATGATGTGCACTCCCCGTTGGCTCAGGTTCCAAACCTGTACACGAATAACGTGCGCTTTCGAAAGGGTATCGTCAACATTTCCTGACCTCATCCTTAAGAACGACGATCTGGCGATTGCCCACCAAGGGTTGATATTCTTATACCGAATTTACCTCTTTAGGCGTAAGCGCGAGCTAAGGCCGCTGAGGGAGCGCAGCTCGATCGCGTGAGGCGTCGATTTCGGCGCTGATAATCCGTTCGCCAGCCGCCCAAGGGCTGGGTAAGGTAGGATTGCGGTCGACCTCTCGATCAGCGACAGGATCGCGGTGGTGCGCTCGCCGCTCCGGAGCGCTCCAGGGAACAACCAGTTCTTTGGTCCGAGCTCCTGGATGCCGGTGAGTCATAGGCTTCCGACCCCGCCCGGCGTTGCCGTTTGAGATGAGGACGCGGGCGGCAGTCTGAAGGACGAACCCAGAGCCTGTTTGTTGACGTTGACCTTGCCCCGTTGAAATAATCCATTCTGAAGTAAGCTCTGGCCTATGAGAGGACTGGGGGATGAAGCGCAACCGCTTCACAGACGAACACATTATCGGCATCCTGAAGGATGCGCGAGGCGGGCACGCCGGTCTAGGAGCTTCCGCAAGCACGGCGGCCTACCCTATGCAACTGGTTTTTATGACAATATTGGACGTCTTTGGACGAACATCAGCGAAACGGTTGCAGGGCTGTGGAGCGGGTGAAGGGAATCGAACCCTCGTATTCAGCTTGGGAAGCTGCTGCTCTACCATTGAGCTACACCCGCGATAGCTGAGATTTCCAACAGATGGGGGCCGCTGTCAAGTCGCGGCAGCCGGGAAGTCTCAGATGCGGAAGTGCTTCGAGAGTTTGAGGCCCTGGGCCTGGTAGTTGGAGCCGAGGCCGGAGCCGTAGAGGCTGGTCGGCTTTTCCTGCATGTGTTCGTAGACCAGGCGGCCAACGATCTGGCCGTCTTCGAGGATGAAGGGCACTTCGTGGCTGCGCACTTCGAGCACGGCGCGGCTGCCGCGGCCGCCGGCCGGCGCATGGCCGAAGCCCGGATCGAAGAAGCCGGCATAATGGACGCGGAATTCGCCGACCAAGGGGTCGAACGGGGTCATTTCGGCGGCATAATCCGGCGGCACATGCACGGCCTCGCGCGAGACGAGGATATAGAACTCGTCGGGATCGAGGATCAGTTCGTTGCGGCCGCGGCTATAGAGCGGTTCCCAGAAATCGTAGATGTCGTGCTGGGCTTTCTTGTCGACATCGACGACGGCGGTGTGGTGTTTGCCGCGATAGCCGATCAGGCCGTCTTCGTCTCCGGCGAGGTCGATCGACAGAGCGATGCCGCTGCCGGACACATTCGGCTGCTTGCTGGCGACCAGCGTCTCGCTTTCATGCAGCTTCAACAGCTCCGGCTCGCTGAGCAAAGCATGGCCGACGCGGAAGCGGATCTGCGACAGGCGCGAGCCGCGGCGTACGACGATCGGGAAGGTGCGCGGGCTGATTTCCAGATAGAGCGGTCCGGAATAACCGGCCGGGATCTTGTCGAACTCCTGGGCATAGTCGGTGATGACGCGGGTGAAGATATCGAGCCGGCCGGTCGAGCTCTTCGGATTGGCCGAGGCCGACATGTCGGCCGGCAGCGCCAGGCTTTCCATCAGCGGCACGATGTAGACGCAGCCGGTTTCGAGCACCGCGCCTTCGGAAAGGTCGACCACATGCAGGCTCAGCCGGTCGAGCTTGTCGGCCACCAGATGCGAGGGGCCGGGCATGAAGCTGGCGCGCACGCGAATAGCCTTGGCGCCCAGGCGCAAATCGAGGCTTGCCGGCTGGATCTGGTCGCGGTCCAGCTCCCGTTCGGAGATCAGACGACCCGTTTCAAACAGCGCCGATATCGCGCCGTCCGCCAGAATTCCCGTTTCACGAGCCATCATGCCTCATCCATCATTTGCCGCCGACAAAACCAAACTCGGGGAATTGACGCAAGCAGCTAACAGCAGTATTGCAGAATTATCCCGTGGTGATTTGGCCGGTCGGCTTGCAGCCACGTTAAACAAGTGGCTAAAAAGACCGGGTTGAAAACCGGTCTGCTTTTGCGACCGGTTTTTTTGTTATGTGAAGGTGATGGCATGAGCAAGACCTGGCGCCCGGCAACCCAACTCGTCCACGGCGGAACCTTGCGTTCGCAATATGGCGAGACGTCCGAAGCAATCTATCTCACGCAGGGTTTCGTCTATGACACGTCGGAGGCGGCCGAAGCCCGCTTCAAGGGCGAGACGGAAGGCTACATCTACGCCCGCTACGGCAGCCCGACCAACGACATGTTCGAAAAGCGGATGTGCATGCTCGAAGGCGCGGAAGACGCCCGCGCCACCGCCTCCGGCATGGCGGCCGTCACCGCGGCGGTGCTCTGCCAGGTCAAATCAGGCGACCATATCGTCGCGGCGCGCGCGCTGTTCGGTTCCTGCCGCTGGGTTGTCGAGACATTGGCGCCGAAATACGGCATCGAGTGCACGCTGGTCGACGGCCGGGATCTTGCAAATTGGGAAAAGGCAATCCGGCCGAACACCAAGGTGTTCTTCCTGGAAAGCCCGACCAACCCGACGCTCGAAGTGGTCGATATCTCAGGTGTTGCCAAGCTCGCCAACCAGATCGGCGCCAAGGTCATCGTCGACAACGTCTTCGCCACGCCGCTTTTCCAGAAGCCGTTGGAGCTCGGCGCCCATATCGTCGTCTATTCCGCCACCAAACATATTGACGGCCAGGGCCGCTGCCTCGGCGGCGTGGTGCTGGCCGACAAGGACTGGATCGACGAGAATCTGCACGACTACTTCCGCCACACCGGCCCGGCCATGTCGCCGTTCAACGCCTGGACGCTGCTGAAGGGCATCGAGACGCTGCCGCTGCGCGTGAAGCAGCAGACTGAGAATGCGGCGAAGATCGCCGATTTCCTGGCCGAGCAAAGCAAGGTCGCCAAGGTGATCTATCCCGGCCGCAAGGACCATCCGCAGGCCGATATCATCGCCAAGCAGATGACCGGCGGCTCGACCCTCGTCGCCTTCGAGCTGAAGGGCGGCAAGGAAGCCGCCTTCGCGCTGCAGAACGCGCTCGATATCATCAAGATTTCCAACAATCTCGGCGACAGCAAGAGCCTGATCACCCATCCGGCAACCACCACCCACAAGAACCTGTCGGAGGAGGCGCGCGCCGAACTCGGCATTTCCCCGGGTACGGTCCGCCTTTCGGCCGGCATCGAGGATACCGACGACCTGATCGAGGATTTCGCCAAGGCGCTTGCCAAGGTCTCGGCCTGATCCAGGGATATTGGCGGCCGGACCTCGCTTGGGGTTCGGCTCGCCAGACCTCACCGGCGTTCGGCTCGCCGGACCTCAGCAGGTTGAGGCCGGGGGAACAAGCTCGGTCGCGCCGGCGTTCGGAAGTGGAATTGACACCGACAATTAGGCTTAACGATCGAAACACTTCGATCACGACCGTTTTAGTGACGATCAACGTTCCGTTTCTTGACGGGCAGGGCCTCTTATAAGATACGGGTAACATATCTTGACTAAGGTGCAAGGCATGTATCGCGCCCTCACAAAAGATATCGAAGTCGTCGTCGAACCATTCTATCTGGAGGAGCAATCCGATCCGGACGACGATCGCTATGTCTGGGGCTATCGGATTGTCATCAGCAACAATTCCGGCATCGCCGTTCGCCTGGTCAATCGCTATTGGAATATCACCGACCAGAATGGACAGGTGGACGAGGTCACCGGTCCGGGCGTCGTCGGCGAACAGCCGCGGCTCAGCCCCGGCGACACCTACGAATATTCCTCCGGCTGCCCACTCGACACCCCCTCCGGGCTGATGTTCGGCCATTACCAGATGGAAACGGACGAAGGCGACACCTTCGATGTCGACATTCCCGCCTTCTCGCTGGATTCACCGGGGTTGTTGCGCGTGCTCAACTGACAGGCCGGCCCGAAATCATTTTGCCCGCTTGATAGATTGCCGACACCGGCCCCTCATCCGCCTGCCGGCACCGACCGGGGTCGAGACCGGTGGCTCGACCCCGGCAAGGGTTAGGGTGAGGGGCAGATATCAGGGGCCAACCGAGCCTATTCGGCCGGCTGAAGTTCGACCGGCTCGAAGCGATAGGTGGTCGAGCAGAATTCGCAGGTGACAGCGATCTCGCCATCTTCCTGGCTGGCCTCGATCTCCTCGGCAGAGAAGCCCTTCAGCACGCCCTTGATCTTGTCACGCGAACAGCTGCAGCGATCGAAGACGGCGCGCGGTTCGTAGACGCGCACGCCGCGCTCGTGGAACAGGCGGAACAGCAGCCGCTCGGTGCCAACCAGCGGATCGGTGAGTTCATCCGCATCGATGGTCTCGACCAGCGAACGCGCTTCGGCCCAGGAATCGTCCTCGCTATGCGGGCGGCTGCCGGTGTCGCCGTCGCCGCCGTGGAGATCCGGTTGACGCATGCGCTCCGGCGCTTCCGGCAGGAACTGGGCGACAAGGCCACCTGCCCGCCAGCGATGGCGTGGCTGGCCTTCATCGTCGCGATCGAAGAGTTCGGCCGCGGCCAGACGCACGCGCGTCGGGATCTGCTCCGACTGGCGGAAGTAGACGCCGGCAATGTCCTCGAGCGTGGTGCCGTCGAGCGCGACAATACCTTGGTAGGGCTGGCCGAACTTGCCCTGGTCGATGGTGAAGGCAAGCACGCCGTGGCCGAGCAATTGCTCCGGCTCGGTTTCGCCAGCTTCAATGGCCTTGTCGAGCAGCGCCTGGTCGAAACGGGCATAGGCACGGACATTTTCCGGCGTCGAAAAATCGGCAACGAGAAGATCGACCGGGCCGTCGCCCTTGGTCTGCACGGTGAACTTGCCGTCAAACTTCAGCGAGGTGCCGAGCAGCACCGTCAGCACGACGACTTCGGCGAGCAGCCGGGCGACAGGGGCCGGATAATGATGGCGCTCGAGGATCGCGTCGAGCATCGGGCCGAGCTGGACGGCGCGGCCGCGCACATCCAGCCCGTCCACCTGAAAGGGGACGACATGGTCATCGCCGGCGAAATCGAACTGGCCGAGGGCGGCTGCAGCTTCTGCCATGGATTCACTCCTAGTTTTCAAGCGAAAGGACAGGGTGCTCTTCGCTCGCGCGGCCACGCGTTTTTCGCACGCGGCGTCCGATTATGGTTCAGATCGCGCCCAGGCACCAAGCAAGAATCGACTTCTGCGCATGAAGACGGTTTTCCGCTTCATCGAAGACCACGGATTGCGGACCATCGATCACGTCGTCCGTCACTTCCTCACCGCGATGAGCGGGCAGGCAATGCATGAACAATGCATCATTGCCGGCCTTCGCCATCAAGGCCGCGTTGACCTGGTAAGGCTGAAAGACATTGTGACCCCGGGCCCGATGTTCCTGATTCATGGAGACCCAGGTATCGGTCACCACGCAATCGACGCCTTCGACCGCACGGTCGGCATCATGGCAGAGCATGATTTCGGCGCCCTCATTGCGGGCCCAGTTCAGATAGTGATCCTTAGGCTCCGAGCCAAGGGGCACCGCCATGTTCATGCGATAGCCGAAGCGGGCGGCGCCTTCGACCAGCGAATGCAGCACATTGTTGCCGTCGCCGGTCCAGGCGATGGTCTTTCCCTTGATCGGGCCGCGATGCTCTTCGAAGGTCATGATATCGGCCATGATCTGGCAGGGATGGGTGTCATCCGTCAGCGCGTTGATCACAGGCACGGTCGCATGTTCGGCAAGCTCCACCAGGCGCGAATGCTCGGTAGTGCGGATCATGATCGCATCGACATAACGCGACAGAACCTTGGCGGTGTCGCCGATCGTCTCGGCGCGGCCGAGCTGCATCTCGGTGCCGGACAGGAACAGCGTTTCGCCGCCGAGCTGGCGCATGCCGACATCGAAGGAGACGCGGGTGCGCGTCGACGGCTTCTCGAAGATCATCGCCAGCATCTTGCCGGCGAGCGGCTTGTCGCCCGTGCCGGCCTTGAAGGCCTGCTTGCGGGCGAGCGCATCGTTCATGATGGTTCTGAGATCGGCTGAGGTGACCGCGGAAAGATCGAGGAAATGTTTGGGAGCCATGTTCTTACCTGTGCTGCGCCCGAAGGCGGCAATCTCTTCAAGCCGTTTTCTTGACCTTCGCGGCGCGAATGCTCTCGGCGGCGCGCTCGATGCGGTCAAGGCCCTCTCGGGCTTCCTCGGCGGTGACGACGAGGGGCGGAAGAAGGCGGATGACGTTATCGCCGGCGGGTATGCCGAGCAGATGGGCGGCGCGGATCGCCTGCAGCAATTCGGCCGAGGGAATAGCAGCCTTGATGCCGAGCAACAGCCCCTCGCCTCTGATATCCTCGATCACATCGGGATAGCGATCCTTCAGCGAGGCGAGGCCCTGGCGGAAGACGAGTGCTACGTCGCGCACCTGCTGGAGGAAGCCATCGGCGAGGATGATGTCGAGCACGGCGCTGCCGACGGCCATGGCGAGCGGATTGCCGCCATAGGTCGAGCCATGCGTGCCGGCCTTCATGCCGGAGGCGGCCTCTGAAGTAGCAAGGCAGGCGCCGAGCGGGAAACCACCGCCGATGCCCTTGGCAACCGCCATGATGTCGGGCGTGACGCCCGACCATTCATGGGCAAAGAACCTGCCGGTGCGGCCAACGCCGGTCTGGACCTCGTCGAGGATCAACAGCAGGCCGTTTTCGTCGCAAATCTGGCGAAGCGCCTTCATGAATTCGGGGGTGGCAGGACGCACGCCGCCCTCGCCCTGCACCGGCTCGATGAGGATTGCCGCCGTCGCATCGGTGATCGCGGCGCGGACCGCTTCGATGTCGCCGAACGCCACCTGATCGAAACCCGGCGCCTTGGGGCCGAAGCCTTCGAGATATTTCTCCTGGCCACCGGCGGCGATTGTCGCGAGCGTCCGCCCATGGAAGGCGCCCTCGAAGGTGATGATATGGAAGCGCTCGGGATGGCCGTTGGAAAACTGATAACGGCGCGCCGTCTTGATCGCGCATTCGAGCGCTTCAGCACCCGAATTGGTGAAGAACACCTTGTCGGCGAAGGTGGCGTCGGTCAGCCGTTTGGCCAAACGCTCCTGGCCGGGGATCTCATAGATGTTGGAGAGGTGCCAGACCTTGTCGGCCTGCTCCTTCAGCGCGCCGACCACATGCGGATTGCCGTGGCCGACCGAGGTGACGGCAACACCGGCGCCGAAATCGAGATAACGTTCGCCGCTTTCGGTGATCAGCCACACGCCCTCGCCTCGCTCGAACCGCAGCGGGGCACGAGAGTAGGTGTCATAAAGCGGCGCGGCTTCAGCCATGGCGCGGTCTCCCGATCAGAGTTATCAAGCAACGGACTCCGGCTAAGAAAACCAGGCCCGAAAAATTAAAAATGCCGCCTTGCGGCGGCCAGCGGTACTATTTCCTTTTCGCGCTGCAATGTCAACAAAACTGCGCCCTTAGCGCATGCAGCAAGGTTGTACAGCGGTGTTTTCGACCTTCAACAGGCTTTATTGCAGAAATGACACGCTGGGGCAGCAAGTTGGGGAAAACTCCGAATTCGATTCATCCGGATTCATGCGACTCTTGTCACGGAGTCACGCTCACACTAGGTTAAAGTTCAATTACTAGACTGCATGCGGCGGAACTAGTCACCAAAATTGATCAAGCGTTTCTTGTTTCGGAGCTTCCGAGGCAACGGTGAGGGATTCTGCCATCACCAACGCAGAAGGTGGAGACAGGGCATGAACTGGACAGACGAGCGGGTCGAGAAACTCAAGAAGCTTTGGGCCGAAGGACTGAGCGCCAGCCAGATCGCGGCGCAACTTGGCGGTGTCAGCAGAAACGCTGTAATCGGCAAGGTGCACCGCCTGAGCCTTCCGGGCCGCGCCAAGGCCGGCGGCACGGCCGCCACGGCCCGAACGCCGAAACGCAATACATCGGCGCCGCGCGCGCCGAACTTCGCCTCTCGGATCACCACCCGCACCGTTACCCGCCAGCAGGGCGCAACGATGCTGAAGGAAGAGATCGAGATCGAAACGGTCGAGGAAATGGAATACGTGCCGAAAGGCAACGTGGTCGTGCCGATCTCCCGCCGCCTCGGCCTGACGGAACTGACCGAACGCACTTGCAAGTGGCCGGTCGGCGATCCGCTGAAGGATGACTTCCACTTCTGCGGCTGCGAGTCCCCCGACAATTCACCCTATTGCGGCTATCACCAGAAACTCGCCTACCAGCCCGTCAACGAACGCCGCCGGGCGGCAGCGCGGGCGAGCTGAACGGGTGACATTGTCGACATGCAAAAACGGGCTGGAAGGCCCGTTTTTTTATGTGAGTACGTTGGGTGTGGCTGCCCCTCATCCGCCTGCCGGCACCGACCGGGGTCGAGACGAGTGGCTCGACCCCGGTCGGGTTAGGGTGAGGGGCAGAGCTTGCTCGACTTTATCGGAAACCCCTCAGGCTTCCATCGAATAGCCGGCGCCGCGGACGGTGCGGATGACGTCTTGCATGTTGGAGAAGTTCAGCGCCTTGCGCAGGCGGCCGACATGGACGTCGACGGTGCGTTCGTCGACATAGATATCGTGGCCCCAGACGCCGTCGAGAAGCTGCGAGCGGGAGAAGACCCGGCTCGGCGACGACATCAGGAATTCCAGCAGGCGGAATTCGGTGGGGCCGAGGCGGACTTCGCGGCTTTTGCGATGGACGCGATGGGTTTCGCGGTCGAGTTCGATATCGCCGCATTTCAGCACCGTCGACAGCACCTCGGGACGGGCGCGGCGTAGCATCGCCTTGACGCGGGCAACGAGCTCCGGGGTCGAGAACGGCTTGACGACGTAATCGTCGGCCCCGGTCGACAGTCCGCGGACGCGCTCGCTCTCTTCGCCGCGCGCCGTCAGCATGATGATCGGCAGACGTTCGGTTTCCGGCCGCATGCGCAGGCGCCGGCAGAGTTCGATGCCGGAGACGCCGGGCAGCATCCAATCGAGGATGAGCAGGTCGGGCGTGCGCTCCTGAAGCCTGATTTCGGCTTCGTCGCCACGAAGGATAGTATCGACCTCGAAGCCTTCCGCTTCGAGATTGTAGCGAAGAAGCACGCTCAAGGCTTCCTCGTCTTCAACAACTGCAACTCTCGGGATCATGCCTGTCGGTCTCCTCGCGCATGTTCCTTAAACCGGGGTGATTTAAGCAATGCATCCTGCGCAAATTCAGAAAGGTGGCTGCGACCTCTTTGCGCGCCCGGATGGGCGCGCACGCAACGGCTAGTATGGGCTTTATTCCGTGACCGCGCCGACGGTGTTGGCGCTGTCGTCTTTCGGACGGTCACCTTCCGGCTGTGCGCCGGTCGCCATGTAGTAGATCGTCTCGGCGATGTTGGTGGCGTGGTCGCCGATGCGCTCGATGTTCTTGGCGCAGAAGAGCAGATGCGTGCAGCTGGTGATGTTGCGCGGATCTTCCATCATGTAGGTCAGCAGCTCGCGGAACAGCGAGGTGTACATCGCGTCGATCTCGTTGTCGCGTTCACGGATCGCATTGGCCTTGTCGGCGGAGCGCGTCGTGTAGACGTCGAGCACTTCCTTGAGCTGGACGAGCGCCAGCTCGGACAGATGCTCGAGACCGCGGGCGAGCTTGCGCGGAACGCCGGTGCTCTGCACGGCGATGACGCGCTTGGCGGTGTTCTTGCCGAGGTCGCCGACGCGTTCGAGATCGGCGGCGATGCGGATCGAACCCATGATTTCGCGCAGGTCCGAGGCCATCGGTTGACGGCGGGCGATGGTAACGATCGCCTTGTCGCCGATTTCTCGCTCGGCGTGATCGAGGATCACATCGTCGGAGATGACCTTCTGCGCCAGCGCGGTATCGCCGTTGACGAGCGCCCGGACGGCCTCGCTGACCATCTGCTCGGCCAGGCCGCCCATTTCGGAAATCCGCCTGGACAGGAACTTCAGATCATCATCATAGGCAGAAAAAATATGTGTCGATGCCATGGGGCTTTATCCTCGAATAACGGGAAGGCTTGGTGTCGCCAAAATCAACCGAAGCGACCCATGATGTAGTCCTGGGTGCGCGGATCGTCGGGATTGGTGAACATCTTGTCGGTGTCGTTCTCCTCGACGAGATTGCCGAGGTGGAACATGGCGGTGCGCTGCGAGACGCGCGCGGCCTGCTGCATGGAGTGGGTGACGATGACGATCGTGTAGTTCTCGCGCAGTTCGTGGATCAGTTCCTCGACCTTGGCGGTGGCGATCGGGTCGAGCGCCGAGCAGGGCTCGTCCATCAGGATGACTTCAGGGCTGACGGCGACGGCGCGGGCAATGCAGAGGCGCTGCTGCTGACCGCCGGACAGGCCGGTGCCGGATTCATGCACGCGGTCCTTGACCTCGTTCCAGAGGCCGGCACGCTGCAGGCTGGTCTCGACGATCTGGTCGAGATCGGCCTTCGACTTGGCAAGGCCATGGATGCGCGGGCCGTAGGAGACGTTTTCATAGATCGTCTTCGGGAACGGGTTCGGCTTCTGGAAGACCATGCCGACGCGGGCGCGAAGTTCGACGACGTCGATATCGGGATCATAGATATCGTCGGTATCAAGCGTGATCTTGCCGGTGACCCGGCAGCCGTCGATCGTGTCGTTCATGCGGTTTAGGCTCCGCAGGAAGGTCGACTTGCCGCAGCCGGACGGGCCGATCAGCGCGGTTACGGTGTTTTCGCGGATGTTCAGGTTCACATCGAAAAGCGCGCGCTTCTCGCCATAGTAAACCGAGACATCCTTGCCGATCATCTTATAAGGGACGTTGCTCATCTTCTGATCCAGCGCTTTTTCAACTGCAGCTTCCGTCAACATGTTCATGATGTGTAACTCCGTTTACCAGCGGCGCTCGAAGCGACGACGCAAGAGGATGGCGCCCATGTTCATGACGATCAGGAACAGGAGCAGGACGATGATGGCACCCGAAGTCCGCTCGACGAAGGCACGTTCGGCCTCGTTGGCCCACATATAGACCTGCACGGGCAGAGCCGTCGAGGGATCGAGCGGCGTCGTCGGCGCGTTGGCGACGAAGGCGACCATGCCGATCAGCAGCAGCGGCGCGGTTTCGCCGAGCGCATGCGCCAGGCCGATGATCGTGCCGGTGAGGATGCCGGGCATGGCGAGCGGCAGAACATGGTGGAACACCATCTGCATCTTCGAGGCGCCGAGGCCGAGGGCTGCAGCGCGGATCGACGGCGGCACGGCGCGCAGTGCGGCGCGCGTCGCAATGATGATCGTCGGCAGGGTCATCAACGTCAGCACCAGGCCGCCAACCAGCGAAGCCGAACGCGGCAGGCCGACGAAGTTGATGAAGACGGAAAGGCCGAGCAGACCGTAGACGATCGAGGGCACGGCGGCGAGGTTGTTGATGTTGACCTCGATCAGATCGGTCAGCTTGTTCTTCGGCGCAAACTCCTCGAGATAGATCGAGGCGGCAACGCCGATCGGCAGAGCGAGCACCAGCACGATCAGCATCAGGTAGAGCGAGCCGATGAGGGCGACGCCAAGGCCTGCGGCCTCCGGACGGCTGGAATTGCCGTTGACGAAGAGGCCGGTGTTGAACTGCTTGTGGAGAGCGCCGCTCGCCTTCAGCTCGTTCATCCAGCCAACCTGCTTGTCGTTGACCTTGCGGTTCTTCTCATCGACCGACAGGTCGATCTGGCCCTTGTTGGCGCTGTCGACATTGGCGTCGGCGAGCACGGTGACATTGACCGTCTTGCCGATGATCGACGGGTCGGCGACGACCATGTCGCGCAGTTGGACCGGCGCACCCTTGGAGAGCATGGCGGATGCATCGCGCACGTCGGGACGGCTTGCGGCATTGACGTTCAGCTGCTTGACGATCGCGTCGCGCAGGAGAACCGGGTAGTTGGCGGCGATCAGCACCGAAGCATCGGTCGCACGCTTATTGCTGGGGTCGATCGTCTTCTCGGAAAATTCGATCGGCAGGGTGATCGCCGTCTGCTGAAAGGCGGTGTAGCCTTTGCCGATCACCGTCCACAGCAGGATGAACAGGAAGATGAGGCCGAAGGAGATGGCGGCGATGCCATAGGCCTGGAACCGGCGTTCGGCGGCGTAGCGGCGCTTGATGCCGATATCGCGGCGCGTGGGCGCCTTGGAAACGGTTATCCCGGCGGGAGAAACAATATCCGTCATTCGTACTGCTCCCGGTATTTGCGCACGATGTAGAGCGCGTAGATATTGAGGCAAAGCGTGATGCAGAACAGCGTGATGCCAAGGGCGAAGGCAACCAGCGTCTGCGGCGAGGTGAACTCGAGGTCGCCGGTGAGCTGATTGACGATCTTGACGGTCACCGTCGTCATCGGCTCGAAGGGGTTGATCTGGATGCGGGCGGCGACACCGGCGGCCAGCACGACGATCATAGTTTCACCGATGGCGCGCGAGGCGGTCATCAGCAAGGCGCCGACGATGCCGGGAAGGGCTGCGGGCAAGACCACTTTCTTGATGGTTTCGGAGCGTGTGGCGCCAAGACCGAGCGAACCGTCACGCAGCGTCCGCGGCACGGCGGTGATGATATCGTCCGACAGCGAGGAGACGTAGGGGATCAGCATGATGCCCATGACGATGCCGGCGGTCAGAACGCTCTGCGCCTGAATGAAGTTGGTGTAGTTGCCGGAGAGCAGGCCGCTGATCTGAGCCGAGAAATCGCGCAGGAACGGGCCGACGGTGACGAGCGCAAAGAAGCCGTAAACGATCGTCGGAATGCCGGCGAGCACTTCGAGCAGCGGCTTAGCGATCCCGCGCAGCTTCGGCGAGGCGTATTCGGCCATGTAGATCGCGGCAAACAGGCCGACCGGTACGGCGACCAGCATGGCGACCATGCCGATATAGAGCGTGCCGAGCAGCAGCGGGATAAGGCCGAACTGACCGAAGGACGAGCTGCCGGCGCCGGCAAAACGCGGGTCCCAGACGGTGCCGAAGAAGAAATCGGCGGCGGGAACGGCGGCAAAGAAGCGGGCGGCTTCCGACAGCATCGAGAATACGATGCCGATCGTCGTCAGGATAGCAATCGAAGAGGCGAGTAGCAGGCCCCAGAGCATGAAACGCTCAACCCGATTGCGGGCGCGGAAGCGCGGGGCGATGGCGCGCAGCGCATAGAAGGCGCCGGCAATGGCGAGGATGAAGACGACCGCCGTCATGGCGAGGCGGCTCGTCATGCTCTTGGCGTTGAGCGTCTTGGCTGCGTCGAGCATGTAAGGCAGCGGCTGGCCGGCAAGCGGCACACCCTTTTCGCTGAGCTTGGCCTGCAGGGCGGCCGGATCGCCGGCGACCGCTGCGGTTTCATCCGAGGTCAGCATCGTCAGGCCACGGGCGACCGTCGCCACCATGGAATAGCCAAGATCCTGCTCGACGGCGGCTTGAGCCTTGACATCGGCGGGGAAGTGGCTGCGAACCGAGGACTGGATGATGCCGGGGCTGACCGAGAGCCAGACGCAGAGCGCGAGGAGAGCAGGGAGAACCGCCCAGATCGCCGCATAGGCGCCGTAATAGACCGGCCGTGAATGCAATGCGGAGGACCGGCCCCCGGCAAGTGCCGTGGCCCGACTGCGCGCGACCAGATAGGCGGCGGCACCGATCACCACAAGGCACAGAAGTATGACGGATGTGCTCATTCGTTACGTCCCCAGGCCATAGCCCCAAAAAGCCCAATCATGCGGAATGAATTCAACCCTGCAGCGGAAATGTCGGCGCGCCCAGGGTTTAAGGCAATGCCGGCGCGGGCCTTTAGAGCGCCGCGCCGGCAAAGTCATTACATAGCCTTGCCGGCTTCGACTTCCTTGCGGATCGCATCACGCTCGGCATCCGGAGCGGCAACCAGGCCGTATTCGACGAGCGGGCTGTCGGGGCCGATCATCTGGTCGGATACGAAGAAGTTGACGTATTCCTTCAGGCCCGGAACGGCGCCGAGATGTGCCTTCTTGACGTAGAAGAACAGCGGGCGAGAAACCGGATAGGTGCCGTTGGCGATCGTTTCGGTGGACGGAACGATGCCGCTCATGCTGGCAACCTTGAGCTTGTCAGCGTTGTTTTCATAGAAGGAAAGGCCGAATACGCCGACGCCGGTCTTGTTGGCGGCGATGCGTGCCAGGGTTTCCGGATAGTCGCCGTCGATGTCGACAGCAGCGCCGTCCTTGCGGACTGCGACGCAGGCCTTGCCCTGGGCAGCCTTGTCGGCGATTTCCTTGGCGATGACGTCGACGGCACCGGCGGCCTTGCAGCCGGCGGCGAGAACGTTCTGTTCGAAGACTTCGCGGGTGCCGTGCTTTTCGCCCGGGATATAGGCAGCGATATCAACAGCCGGAAGCTTCGGGTTGACTTCCGACCACTTCTTGTAAGGGTTGGCGACGAGCTTGCCGTCGACGACGACCTGGGCTGCGAGGGCCTTGTAGATGTCTGCGGGAACGTAGGCAACATCCGGGTTGGAAGCGTCGGTTGCGAAGACGATGCCGTCATAACCGATCTTGACTTCCTGAATGTCGGTGACGCCTGCAGCCTTGCAGGCTTCGGCTTCGTTCTTGTTGATCGGACGCGAAGCGTTTGCAATGTCGATGGTGTCTTCGCCAACGCCCTTGCAGAATTCCTTCAGACCAGCGCCCGTGCCGCCGGATTCAACGACCGGCGTCTTGAAGTTGGTGAAGGTTTCGCCGAAGGACTCGGCAACGATCTTTGCGTAAGGCAGGACGGTGGACGAACCAGCAACCTGAATCTGGTCGCGGGCGACGGCAGCGCCAGCGAAAGCAGCGGTTGCAGCGAGCGCGGCAACGGTGAGCTTGAAGGTGTTCATTAGAAATCTCCCGGCATTTGGGCTTGTGTGAGTGCGGCCTTTCGAGAGGCCCTCGCAGTGCCTTTTTTCATCGGCGGGACTCTCTTAGCGCTGTAAGCACCGTCCTTTTATGTCAAATCGGTGAAACATTTGTGACAGTTTATCTCGTTGATTCTAAAAGCATATTTTCAGCGCTGCCGAGTGCTTGTGTCGGTCACGCTATGAACTTCGAGCCCGCCTCAACCTTATGTTGCAAAAAACCGCTGGAACATCGTTACTTAGGGGACAGGCAGCGTATCGCCTTAAAACCGCACGGTGAAATCGGTGCCCTTGCCGACTTCCGATTTGACGATCAGTCGCGCCCGGTGGCGGGTGAGGATGTGCTTGACGATGGCAAGGCCGAGGCCGGTGCCCTTTTTCGAGCGGCTGTCCTCGATGCTGACGCGATAGAAACGCTCGGTCAGGCGCGGCACATGCTCGGCCGGAATGCCCGGCCCCTTGTCGACGATGCTGACCTCGACCGGCTGGCCGGCGCCGTTCTTCAGCCAGACATCGACGATCTCGCCTTCCTGGCCATATTTGCAGGCGTTTTCCATCAGGTTCTCGAAGACCTGGACGAGTTCGTCGCGGTCTCCCAGCACCTCGACCTTGCCGTCGGGCAGATGCAGGTTGATGTCGACGCCGACATCCCTGGCAAGCGGGCCGAGTGAATCCCTGACATGGCCGAGCAGCGGCACTAGGTCGACCTTCTCATCCGGGGCGATATGCGATTTCAGCTCCAGCCGCGAGAGCGACAGCAGGTCGTCGACCAGCCGGCTCATGCGTGTCGTCTGATCGAACATGATGGCGAGGAACCGCGCCTGCGCCTTCAGATCGTTCTTTGCCGGCCCCTGGATGGTCTCGATGAAGCCGCGCAGCGACGCTAGCGGCGTGCGCAGCTCGTGGCTCGCATTGGCGACGAAATCCGACCGCATGCGATCGATGCGACGAACCTCTGAAATATCGCGGAAGGAGAGGATGAAATAGCGCTCATGCGGCCCGCCATCTGCCGAAAATTCAACGGGGGCGCTGCGGACGATATAGACACGTTCGGAGGGCAGCCGCTCGGCATGCTCGATCTGGTTCGGGGCGTTGGTGGAGATGGTTTCGCGCACCATGTCGAGCACGCCGGGCGAACGCAGGCGGGCCGATATATGGGCGCCGAGCGCCACCTCGCCGAAGGCCTTTTCGGCAGCCCGGTTCTGAAAGAGCACCGAGGCATCGTCCGACAGCACCATGACCGGGATATCGAGGCCGGCGAGCGTGGCGGACACTTCCGGCAGGCGGCTTGGCAGCACCTCCGGCTTGATCTCAACCGGCTCGACCGGCTCTGCCTTGATATCAGGCGCCTCGTTGAAAAGCGCGGTGACGATCATCACAAGCAGGAGGATGAGCACCACCCACTTGTTCATGCCGGCGGCAAGCGTGACGAGCGCACTGAGGATCGCCGCCAGCAGCACCGGCCGTTCGCGCCGGATGCGCGCCGACAGGCTTTTTCTCCATGGAATTTCGTCTTGCAAGTGCCCTCGCGGCGTCGATTCGTTTTTCTTGATATTGAACTCTGCCTGATAGCGCCAATTCATGACAGTAGTTTTCGGGCTGCCGCTCCGATGTGAAAGGCGGTCGGCGAAACCCACAAAAAACACCGGCCGAACGCGAAAGATTTGATTTTCAACGGTAACTATGCTCGCCTGCGGGAAAGAAGCGATCGCTAAGGAGGAGCATATGGCCGAGACCGTCGAAAGCAGGGCTGTGGAGCTGGATATCCGCGGCAAGAAGCGCACCTTCGATGTCGACAATCCCGTCCTGCCAGACTGGGTGGAGGAACACGCACTGGCTTCCGGCGGCTTTCCCTACAAGAAGAAGCTCAAGGAAGAGGATTATCTGGAGCAGCTGGAAAAGCTGCAGGTGGAACTCGTCAAGGTACAGTTCTGGCTGCAGGCATCAGGCAAGCGGGTGATGGCGCTGTTCGAAGGGCGCGACGCTGCCGGCAAGGGCGGCGCGATCTCGGCCTCCTCAGCGCATATGAACCCTCGTCTTGCACGCGTCGTGGCGCTGACCAAGCCGACCGAGCGCGAACAGGGACAATGGTATTTCCAGCGTTATGTCGCCCAGTTTCCAACCGCTGGCGAATTCGTGCTGTTCGACCGCTCCTGGTACAACCGCGCCGGCGTCGAGCCGGTCATGGGCTTCTGCACGCCGCAGCAATATGAGGATTTTCTCAAACAGGCGCCGCAGCTCGAAAAGATCATCGCCCATGAAGGCATCTTCTTCTTCAAATTCTATCTCGATATCGGCCGCGAAATGCAGCTGAAGCGTTTTCACGACCGCAGGCACGATCCGTTGAAAGTCTGGAAGCTGTCGTCGATGGACATCGCGGCGCTGACGAAATGGGGCGATTATAGCGAAAAGCGCGACCGGATGCTGAAGGAAACCCATACGGATTTCGCGCCCTGGACGGTGATCCGCGCCAACGACAAGCGGCGGGCGCGCCTCGAACTCATCCGCCACATGCTGAACCGGATGGATTATGACGGCAAGGACAAGACGGTGCTCGGCATGGTCGATGAGGAGATCATCGGCTCAGGGCCTGGCTTCCTGAAATAAGGTTTCCTGAAACAGGCGGCGGGCGGAAAGCCATCGGCGCCATCGGCTTCGCCGAGGCTGGCGCCACCGGCTTTGCCGGGGCTGAGATCACTGCCCCGGCAGGATGCGGATCGCGAAGAGGTTGATGCCGCGCGCCTTGCCGTCGAGATCGCTGTTGATCGTCAGCGTGCCCGGCGCATTCGGCGCCAGCGAGCGATCGAATTTCACCTGCAGCAGCGCATCCGACTTTTCGCGGGTGACGTTGAAGCGATGGCGGGGGCAATTGCCGAGCGACTGGAAATTGCATTCGACGGTGACCTGCGTTGGCTCGTCGGTGGTCGATTGCAGCGTCAGCGCGATCGTCGAGGATTTGCCGGCAAGCTGCTGCAGCACCGTGGCGGGAACGCTGATCGAGATATTGCCGTCGGCTGCGCCGCTCTCAGAAATCAGGCGGATGGCGGGGCCGTCATTCTCGGTGATCTTTTCGGTGCGCGCCCGCGGACCGCTCTGGATCTTGTCGGCCTCTTCGGGTTTGAACAGCGGGATCCAATCGGCCGAAAAGCTGTTCTGCGGATCGATGGTCACCGGCTCGTCGGTGTGAGGAGCGGCATTGTCGTCATTGCCGGTGAAATCCTCGGGCTGGGTGCTGGCCGGCGGATTGGCGACGCTGGTGTCGCGCTCGGCCGCCGTCAGCAGCAGGCCCGACGTATGCGCCCACCAGGCGCCGATGCCGATGAAGGCAAGCAGGACGCACCAGACCAGCAGCCTGGAAAAGAATTTGCGCGGCTTGCGGCGGCCTGCCGCCCGTTCCGGGCGGAAATCCATATTGGTGGCGCGCTGGCCGCGGCTAAGCCGCTCCTCGCCGACGGGCGCGGCAGCCAGGTGATCGGCACTGCCCGCATGCACGTCGTCGAGACTGAAATCGTCGCTGCGGCCGTGGGCCACTTCGGGGGCGCGGGTCTCGCCTGCGGCCACGGGGCTGTCGATGAGGTTGTCGATATCGGCCACATCACCCTTGTGAATGGGCGGCGCCGGCATTTCCACAACAGGCGGCACGGGCACTTCAGGCGGCCTCTGGCGTGGGTGAAGGCGGTCGCGCTCCTCGCCTTCGATGGCGTGGATGGTGCTTTCCAGGCGATGGCGGTGATGGGCAACGACCTCGGTATCGGTGATATCCTGCTTGCGCAGGCCGGCTTCAAGCGCCTGGCGGGCCGACTGATAGATCCTCGCTCGAACCTCCGGATTGTCGCGATCGGAATTCTCGAGCGCTGTTCTGATGGCCGTTTCTAATCCGCTCACATTCAGTCCTTCACCTTGAACCCGGCATCGGACTGCAATCCCCGCCGTTCTCCATCAAAATTCGGTAGCGGCAAGCGCGGCAAACCGCAAGCCTTGCAGGCCCGGCTGCGGTTCATCGGCGGGATTATTGCCGAGTTTCACCGCTTACGGGGCTTATTTTATTAGCTTTCCCGGACGTATATATTCGGGCTGAAATCGACGAAGGCATGGCAGCCGCTCTTTTATCGCGTTTTCTTCTCTGTTAAGAGGTTGACGTTTTCGTAAACGTCAATGGAAGCGATGAAGCATGGCCCTGCCCCCGATCCTCAAAGACAAATTGAGACTGCCGGTCATCGGCTCGCCGCTGTTCATCATCTCGCATCCGGCGCTGACGCTGGCGCAATGCAAGGCGGGCGTCATCGGGGCGTTTCCGGCACTGAACGCCCGGCCGGCAAGCCAGCTCGACGAATGGCTGGCCGAGATCACCGAAGAGCTTGCCCGCCACGACGCCGCCCATCCCGAAAGGCCGGCTGCCCCCTTTGCCGTCAATCAGATCGTCCATATGTCGAACAAGCGGCTGGAGCACGATCTGTCGCTCTGCGTCAAATACAAGGTGCCGATCGTCATCTCCTCGCTCGGCGCGGTGCCTGAGGTCAATGCGGCTGTGCATTCCTATGGCGGCATCGTACTGCATGACATTATCAACAACCGCCACGCCCATTCGGCAATCCGCAAGGGGGCCGACGGGCTGATCGCGGTGGCGGCCGGGGCCGGCGGCCATGCCGGCACGCTGTCGCCCTTTGCGCTGATCCAGGAAATCCGCGAATGGTTCGACGGGCCGCTGCTGCTGGCCGGTGCGATTTCCACCGGCGGCGCCATTCTCGCAGCAGAAGCGATGGGCGCCGACATGGCCTATATCGGCTCGCCCTTCATCGCCACGCAAGAGGCACGCGCCACCGAAGCCTACAAGCAGGCGATCGTCGAAAGTGCCGCGGCCGACATCGTCTATTCCAACTATTTCACCGGCGTGCACGGCAACTATCTCAAGCCCTCGATCGTCGCCGCCGGCATGGACCCCGACAACCTGCCCGCAGCCGATGTCTCGAAGATGGATTTCGAACAGGCGGTCGGCGGCGCCAAGGCCTGGAAGGACATATGGGGCAGCGGCCAGGGCATCAGCGCCATCAAGGCCGTCGAGCCGGTGGCCAACCTCGTCGACCGGCTGGAGGCCGAATACAAGGCCGCTCGCGCCCGGCTTAGCCTCTGAACCGGCTCTCCCCGCCGCTGCCCTCTTTTTTGCCAAAGGCATGACAGGGCGCTTGAAATCTTCGGACAATGGCTGTATCAGCGCCATGCAAATCGTAGGCCGCATGCTTCGGCCGTGAGATGCCGCTTTAGCTCAGGTGGTAGAGCACATCATTCGTAATGATGGGGTCGCAGGTTCGAGTCCTGCAAGCGGCACCATTTTTCTTTCAGATTTCAACATGTTATTGAGATAATGCGCCGAAGTACGGTGAGGCCTTTTCTGCGGGCAGCATCTGGGCAGCACGCATGTAAATGGCATTCGCGGCCGAATAAGACGAGTGTGAGCCTCCACCACGGAACTCAAGTCTCCTCCAGTCGGAAGTTTCGCAACCGCTGCCATAAAGGTGTTCAGCTAGAGGGACAATAGCTCAGAACCCTTCCTCCATGGAACAGGAATAGGTGCTATGATCACCGTAGTCGGTGATCCATCCTCGGTCATCAACGGGCTCGTTCTGTCCAGATCCGGAAAGTACTTTGAGGTCCCTTCCCGTGCGCTGCAGGATGTTGTCATGCAGCGTCTTTACTTTTTCCGGGAACGAAAAGTAGTAGTAGAAGGGCGACATGCAGCCGCCGCCAGCATCGAGAGCGTAGATCGGCATGCTGAACTGGGTGTATCTGCTTCCGAAGAATTCACCACTTGTAGCGACATTTATTAGCGGCATGTCATTCGAAGTGCATGTCGCCGTTATCTTTCTTTCCATCGTCTTGAGGCTTGCTTTGGCCTCGTCTGGAATGGCGACGGTGATATTGATCGCCTGATCATCGGCGTAATATGATATTGCCCCTTCTGTGAAGGCGCATTTGAGCGGATCTGGAAAGACTTTCTCTGCCCATTTATCTGCCGCAATCCTCGAAGTCGGAAGAAGAACGGCGGTCGAACATAAAACCGCAACCGACAAGCCCTGCAAACTGAAGAGAAATGAAAACATTTGAAATAGCCCCAAACCCGCTCGCAAGTTGCATGGTATCGGGAGATTTTCAACTATCGTTTCTGCGAAAAACTTCAGCAAGGCTTCCGGTGAAGCTCTTACGCAAATGCAAATGACCGAGGAGGATATGGCCCATCCGGCGGCGCAGGCATAACCCCGTCATCATTTGATAGCCCACTTGAAAAACCGCCTCAAAACGTCATGGAGAATCAGAAAGGAACACATGCTGATCCAGCCGCCCCAAAGGCAAATCAGATAAAACGCGCCAAATCTGAAATGACCAAATAGCTCGGTCCCGCCTCGGCACTTCGCGTTGGTACATGTGGTGATTTGACCCATGCCATATGCAGCTAGCGCAACTAGAGCCAGACCTGAAAGCGCAATGCCTAACGCCTTGGCGGTTGAAATCTGCGGGTCAGGTTTGCGTTTAATCTGGCGCGAGTAGATGAAATAGATTGCTAAACAGGCGCACGGAAGAGCCGTCGCCAGTGAGGCTGACAGCATCGAAACGGCCGTCTGATCTACCAGGATCGAGAAAACGTTCGCCCAAATATAAGCAAAAATAGGGACGCAAAGCATTGAGGTCTCCCAGCTTTTTGGGCCAGGTTTATAGAACTCCTGGAAGACAATGACGAAATGGCACGCCAGCGCGAAGAGCGCTGGAAGTAGTGGGAACTCCCATCGTAAAATAAGCAATCTCAACAATCTGAAAGCTACCTAGCGCTCTGCCGAAAATGAGGCGATGATGCGTTAAAGAAATGTCCCCTGTCCAGGAGCCACCTTGAATTTCCGGTTTAACTAGACGGCAGTGGCTAGGACCTCGACGACGGGCCGCATCAGCAGAGCAAGACAAACAGCAATTAATCGATAGAGCGGCAAAGAAGGGCACCTTGAATATGGGCGGGCCACATTAGCAGTCGCCGAAAAGAAAACAATCGGCGCGCGAATTTATCCGAATTTTCCCACCTTGCACCGATGCCCCCGCTTATACCGTCAACAACCTGAAAATCGCGACATTGCAGGAACAATGCCGCCGCCGAGCTGGTTCCCCCTGAGTCAACAAGCATGGAGAACATTATGTCCTGCAAATTCATCGCGATATCGCTACTTTCGATCGGTCTTGCCGGCACGGCGCTGGCGCAGACGACGGGTGGAGCAGATTCCAGTGGGCGGCTGTCGGTGGCGCCGATCATTGGCGGATCGGGGAGTTCGGGTGCGGGTTCGGCCGGTGCCGGTTCTGGCAGCACTGGTTCGGCGGGCAGCGGTTCTGTCGGGACCGATCCCGGCACCACCGGCAGCACGAGCGGCGGCACCACCGGCAATGGCGGCGTCGAGTTGAATAGCGGCCGCAGCACGATCAATCCCGGCGGCGTCAATCCGGATCTCAAGCCGACGCCGGGTTGCACCGCCGGTTCCGCGAATACCGGCTCGGGCAGCGAGGCCTGCCCGCAATGAGGATGAAGCGGATGTCCGCCTGACCTCTTGACAGGATGAAGGCCCGGCCCGCCGGCCCTCGCTTCGGCCGTCGCGGCTGCGAAATCACGTGAAAATAAGAGCCGCGAGAACGGCTTTACGACTCGCGCTTGCGGACGTAAAACTACCCATCACTCCGCAAGCGGCGCATCGCCCCACATCCCAGCCAGCCTGCCGACATTCCCGGCATCTGCGGAGCACCCGAAGAGGATCGTCATGTCGAATGCAGCGCAACGCTCGAACCGCGTGCTTATCGTCGCCACCATCATGGTCGCGACCTTCATGGTGGCGATCGAGGCAACGATCGTGGCAACCGCGATGCCGCGCATCGTCGGGCAGCTCGGCGGTTTTTCCTATTACAGCTGGGTGTTTTCGGCCTTCCTGCTGGCGCAGTCGACGACGACCGTGATCTACGGCAAACTCTCCGACATCTTTGGGCGCAAGCCGGTGCTGATCGGCGGCATCCTGATTTTCCTTCTGGGCTCTTTGCTCTGCGGCTTTGCCTGGTCGATGATGTCGCTGGTGCTGTTCCGGCTGTTGCAGGGGCTGGGTGCGGGCGCGATCCAGCCGGTGACGATGACCATCATCGGCGATCTCTTCAAGCTCGAGGAGCGCGGCCGCGTTCAGGGTGCAATGGCGACCGTCTGGGCGACGTCGGCCGTCGTCGGGCCGCTTGCCGGCGGCATCATCGTCGACAATATCTCCTGGGCCTGGATCTTCTGGATCAACCTGCCGATCGGCATTATCTCGATCATCGCCTTCATGGTCTTCCTCAAGGAGGACGTGGCGCACAAGCAGGCAAAGATCGACTACCTCGGATCGGTACTGTTTTCGATCTCGATCGTCGCGCTCCTGGTCATGCTGACGGAAACCGATGCGAGCGCCTGGATCCTGCTGTCGCTTTTCGCCGTCTTCATCGTCTCGGGCATTCTCTTCCTCGCCCAGGAGAAGCGGGCGCCGGAGCCGATTATTTCGATCCCGCTCTGGAGCCGCCGCTTGATCGCCACCAGCAATGCGGCGACGCTGCTGGCCGGCATGGCGCTGATCGGGCTTTCGACAATCCTGCCGCTCTATGTGCAGGGCGTGCTCGGCCGCTCGCCTCTTGTCGCCGGCTTCACGCTCACCATGCTGGTCGTCGGCTGGCCGCTGGCCGTCATGCTCTCCAGCCGCTTCTACAAAGCCTTCGGCATCCGCCGGACGCTGCGGGTCGGCAGCCTGCTCTTTCCGTTCGGCGCCTGTTTCCTGTTGTTCCTGACACCTGAGAGTTCGCCGGCGCTTGCCGGCGCCGGCTCCTTCTTCATGGGCTTCGGCATGGGTCTGATCAGCCTCACCAGCATCGTGCTGGTGCAGGACAGCGTCGAATGGTCGATGCGCGGCAGCGCCACCGCCTCGATCATCTTTGCCCGCAGCCTCGGCAATACGCTCGGCGCCACCGTGCTCGGCGCCATTCTCAATGCCGGCATCAACCATTATGCAGGCGGCGAGGCGGCGGCCGGCCTGCGCGAGGCGCTGAACCAGCCGACCGGGCTTTCTGCGCTCGCCGCCGACCCGGCGATCCGCTCGGTCTTCAACGCAGCCCTGCACTGGAGCTTCTGGGGCGTGGTCGTCGTCGCGGTGCTGACCTTCTTCACAACGTGGCTGATCCCGGTCGGATCTAGTCGGAGCCAAAAGGGCGCGGCAGTTGCAAGCGAGGCGGCCTCGCATTAGGCGGTTCGGCTGGGCCGCCGAGGGATCGATGGTCGTCCCCGGCATAGTCAGTACAAGCTTACAGAGCATGCGGGCTTACAAGGCATCCTGGATATCGAAGCGAATAATCCCATCGCCTGCGATGCGGAAGATATGCGTCACGGTCTTGTCCTTCAGGCCGTGGGTCTGCCCCTCAAGCGGCCGGCCATCAAGGTCGAAGACCGACTGGATCACCTCGACAGCGACGGCGCCATCTTCGGTTTTTTCGAATTCGACCGGCTCGACGTGCGGGCTGATGACAGCCCACTGCCTTGTCCAATAGTCGCGCACGGCCTCACGACCATGGATATGGCCGCCATCCATGCCGTTGGCCCAGGCGACATTATCGGACAGCACGGCAAGGACCGCGTCGATATCTCTCGCATTGAAGCTGGCATAGATGCGCTTGATCATCTCAACATCATTTTGCGACATATCGGTTCCCTCCGTGGAAATTGAAACATTCGCTGTCGAAACGGCATTGTCGAACGCCGTGCATGAATATATATATGTACGTATATATCTTGCAGTCAAGCGCGTGGGAAAAAGGGTAAATGGAATGGACGAAGACGTGCTGTCGACGCCGGGGCATCTCATCAGTCTCGCGGCGCGGGGGTTTGCGCGGCTCAGCGAGTCACGCCTCAAACCGCTCGGTTTCGGTGTTGGCCAGTTGCCGGTGCTGGTGGCGCTGCAAGATGGCAAGGCAAGCACGCAGCGCGATCTCGCCCGCTTTGCGAGGACAGAGCAACCGCCGATGGCGCAGATGCTTACCCGCATGGAGCGGGATGGCCTGATTGCGCGGACACGCGACCCGGCTGACGGGCGCAGCAGCCGCATCGTGCTGACGAAGGCTGCACAAGAAGCCATGCCGGAGGCGATTGCCGCCTTGTTCCAAGGGAATAACGAGGCATTGGCAGGGTTTACGGATGCGGAATCGGCACAGCTTGTCGATCTGCTCAAGCGGCTGATCGAAAATCTGGATCGGATTGCCAGCGCGGAGGTTCCCTTGCGCGACCGATGAATTCTGCGCCCAAGCGGACGTCATTTCTCATTCCGCGGCTGCGCCGCCTTGTTCGCGGCCGTGCCGGCCTTCGGCAGGGAGCGGCGGTTCTCCAAAACGCGTGACAATAAGGTCCGCTTTCTCTTGCGCTTGATCAGATCGATATCGCTGACCAGCTTTGCTCCGCCCTCGCGCCGCTCCAGGGTGATCTTGCGGCTATGGAAGACTTCGAGTTCGGCGCGATGTGCGACACTGATGATGGTCACCTCTGGCAATTCTTGGATCACCATCTGCATCATCTTGTCCTGGCTCTTCTCATCGAGTGCCGAGGTTGCTTCATCCAGCACGATGATATCGGGGGTGTGCAGCAGGAGACGCGCAAAGGCGAGCCGCTGCTTTTCGCCGCCCGACAAGGTCTGGTCCCAGGGCGCGTCTTCCTCGATCCTGTCGTTCAGATAATCCAGTCCCACCTTGGCGAGGGCCTCCTTGATCTTATCCAGCGTCCAGCTATCGGCGGCGCCGGGATAGGCGACGGCGCGGCGAAGCGTGCCCGACGGGATGTAGGGCCGTTGCGGCAGCATGAACAAGCGTCGGTCGGCGTGGAAATTGACGCTGCCGTCACCCCAGGGCCAAAGACCGGCGATCGCCCGCACCAGCGTGCTCTTGCCCGACCCGGATTCGCCGGATACGAGCACCCGCTCGCCGGGTTCGATCGCCACCTGGGTTTCCGTGACCACGGCGGTGCCGTCGTCAAGCGACACCGAGAGATCGTTCAGGCTGAGCATCGCCTCGCCCTCCGTCTCGCCGCGCTTGATGCGCCCGAGCGCGTCGCTCTGTTCGGCCCGCTCCAGCCCGTCGAGCGACATCATCAGCGAAGCGATGCGCCGTGCACAGGCGTTCCAGTCGGCAAGACGGGGATAGTTATCGACCAGCCATCCGAACGCGCCCTGGACGATGGCGAAAGCAGACGCAGCCTGCATGACCTGTCCGAGCGTCATGCTGCCTTCGAGAAACTTCGGAGCGCACAGCAAGACCGGCACGACGGGAGCAATCAGCATCGATCCATGCGACACAAGCGTTGTGCGCATGTGCTGGCGGGCAAGCAGCGCCCATTGCCCGAGCACATTGGTGAAGGTTTTGTTGAGGTCGTTGCGCTCCTCCTCTTCGCCGCCGAGCAATGCGATGCTCTCGCCGTTTTCGCGCACATGCGTCAGCGTGTAGCGAAATTCGGCTTCGGTTTGATTTTTAGCCTCGGAGACCTGGACGAAATGCCGGCCGATGACCGCCATCGAACTGGAGGTAATCGCGGCATAGAGAACCGCAGTGACGACGAGAAAGCCGGGAATGGTGACGGTGAAACCTGCGATCGGCAGCGTCAACGCCCCGCCGATCGTCCAGAGCACGACGATGAAGGTCGAAGCCGCCAAGAATGCGGAAATGACCCCGGCGATGAAATCGACAGGGGCTTCGGTGGCAATCCGCAAATCCTCCGAAATGCGCGCTTCGGGGTTCTTGTGGTCACCGCCGATCAGGTTCAACTGATAATAACGGCCGTTTGCCAGCCAGCGCCCGATGACGGCGGTCGTCAGCCAGGAACGCCAGCGGCGCTGGATCATCATGCGCAGGGCGACTTGTGTGGTGACAACGGCGACGGTGCCGAGCACCAGCGGCAGGAAGACGGCGCTGAGGAAATAGACGGTGCCGGCATCGTGTCGCTCTATGGCGTCAAAGATCCCGCGGTTCCACAGATTGATTCCATACTGGAAACCGACATTGATGCCGATCAGCGCCAGCAGCCCGAGTGTGCACGGCCAGGCGAGCCTGTCACCGCCGCGGCTCCAGTAGTGGCGGGCGCTGATCCAGAAACGCTTGAGCAAATACTTCTTGCGTGCCTGCTCGGCCTCCTCGGGCGTCACTTCCGGACTGGGTTCGATGACATCTGGCGGCGGCACGACCTCGACAGTCGATGCCTTCTCGTCGAGCGACGCCTCGGAACCCTGCGGTTCGGTGCCGTCGACCGATATCGGATTAAGTTTAGCGCCGGTCATAAGCACGACAACGGCTTACAGATCGAAAGGTTTCATGATGCCGACGTTTGGCGTTGTGCCGTTTAGGCTCCTTGTATCTGCACGTTAGAGATTTTGTGCGATGGAAGCGATTGAGCCTCTGGCCGGGTGGCCACCCGGCCAGAGGCGTGACGAAGTCGCCCGTTCCCCCTCTGGTTACAACCGTGGATGAGCCTGG
>NZ_JABDWE010000033.1:0-31606 GCF_019685125.1 Rhizobium sp. NZLR10
GGCCGGCAAGCCCAAGATCGTCGCAACCGTCGCAACTATGCGCAAGCTGCTCACCATCCTCAATGCCATCATCAGGGACGGACGACCATGGCAAAACGCTTGACAAATAAGACAGTCGCTCTCCCCGCAGGCGGGGCGAAGGGGGACATGCCGCGACCTCTCCGTCCCCATCTACCCCTCGCGGGGCAAGTCCCCTCGCGCCGTTTACGGGGAGAGGGTTAGGGTGAGGGGCAGATTTCGGCTCTAACCGGACAGCCGAACCCCTGTTCTTACCCCGAGATCTTCGAAAAATCCGCGACCGTTCCCGTCGCCGCACGGATCAGCCGGAGCAAGGCGAGGCGGTTGGCGCGGATGGCGGCGTCCTCGTCGTTGACGAGAACCCCTTCAAAGAAGCGGTCGACCGGGCCGCGCAGCTTGGAAAGCGCCTCCATCGCCGAGCGGAAGTCCTCGCCGGCGACGGCGTTCGAAGCATCCTTAGAGGCGCCTGAAATCGCCGAAAACAGCTCCTTCTCGGCGTCGAGCTTCAGCAGCGCTGCCGAAACGCCATCGGCGATCACGGTGCCCTTCTTTTCCTCGGCAGCGAGCAGCTGCGTCGCCCGCTTGGTGCCGGCAAGCAGGTTTTTGCCATCCTCGGAGGTGATGAAGGCGGTCAGCGCTTCGACGCGGCGTGCCACCATCAACAGATCGTCGGCATCGGCTGTCAGCACGGCGTCGATGAGGTCGTAGCGGGCGCCCTGGTCGCGCAGATAGACCTTGAGACGGTCATGGAAGAAGGAGAGCAGATCGGCGTCCTTGGTCGTCGCCACCAGCGGCAGGCGGACCCTTCGCTCCAGCAGGATACGGACGACACCGAGTGCCGCACGCCGCAGTGCGAACGGATCCTTCGAGCCGGTCGGCTTTTCGTCGATCGCCCAGAAGCCGGTCAGCGTGTCGAGCTTGTCGGCAAGCGCAATGGTGATCGCCACCTTGTCCTCCGGCACGCGATCCGACGGACCCTGCGGCTTGTAATGGTCCTCGATCGCTGCGGCAACGGAGGCATCCTCACCCTGAAGCACCGCATATTTGCGGCCCATCAAGCCCTGCAGTTCCGGGAATTCGCCGACGGCTTCGGTGCGAAGATCGGCCTTGGCGAGCACCGCGGCGCGATCGGCGAGCGCCGCATCCGCGCCGATGATCTTGGCCAATTCCTTGGCCAGCGCCCGGATGCGCGAAACGCGCGCCCCCTGCGTGCCGAGTTTGGCATGGAAGGTCACGTCGAGCGCATCGAGCTTGGCCATGCGCTGGTCGAGCGGCTTCTTCAGGTCGAGATCGAATTTCTTTGCGGAAGCCTCAAGCGTCTCCAGATCCGGCAGGTCGCCCTGATCGCGCTTCCAGAAATGCAGCGCATCCGAAAGCCGGGCCCGCACCACCTTGCCGTTGCCGTGGACGATTTCCTTGCCGCCGTCGATCGCCTGGATATTGGCAACCAGGATGAACTTGTTCGACAGCGTTTCCTCACCCGGTTTGCGCGTGACGAAGCACTTCTGGTTGGTCTTGATCGTCAGCCGGATGATCTCGGAGGGGATGGAGAGATAGTCCTCCTCGAAGCTGCCCATCAGCACCTGCGGCCATTCGACGAGGCCGGAGACTTCCTCCAGCAGACCTTCGTCTTCTACCAGCTCCAGCCCATTGGCGAAGGCGATGTCGCGGGCGTCGTGCAGGATGATGTCCTTGCGCCGCTCGGCGTCGAGGATGACCTTGGCCCTCTCCAGGTTCGCCGCATAGTCGTCGAAGCGCCGCACGGTGATCGGCTCGGGCGCGTGGAAGCGATGGCCAAAGGTGATGTTGGAAGCGGTGATACCGTCGATCTCGAAGGGGATGACGGTGGTCTCCTCATGCTCCGGGCCGAAGGTGCAGACGATCGACTGCAGCGGCCGCACCCAGCGCAGCGCGCCGGGTCTCGTGGAGGCCTTGCCCCAGCGCATCGACTTCGGCCAGGGAAAATCGCGGATGATGCCGGGCATCACCTCGGCGACGATCTCTTCGGCCGCGCGGCCCGGCCTGGAGATGACCGCGACGTAGAAATCGCCCTTCTTCGGATCGCTCACCACCTGCGCCTCGGAGACCGACGAAAGGCCGGCGCCGCGCAGAAAGCCTTCGATCGCCTTCTCGTTGGCGTCGGTGCGCGGCCCCTTGCGCTCCTCGCGCACATCGGCCGAGCGCGCCGTCAGACCGTGAATGTCGAGCGCAAGCCGCCGCGGCGTCCAGTATTCGCGTGCGCCCTCATAGGACAGACCGGCTTCGACTAGCGCATCGGTGACGAGCTTCTTGAGGTCGCCGGCAGCCTTGCGCTGCATGCGGGCCGGAATCTCTTCGGAGCGGAGTTCGAGAAGAAGGTTTGGCATGTCGAATTTCCTTGGCCCCCGCGACAGGGGAGAGGTGGCAGGGGCGCCGGGTCAAAACGTTGCTTCTGCTAGCAAAAAATGGCGTATCTGCACAACCGCAAAATCGCCGCCTTTCCGGCATGCTTTCCTGTGGATCGGCACCTGTCTGTTAACTCCAACATTGCCTTGCCGCTTTTCGCCGCTATGGTCCCGCAACTTTCGTCGAAACAGGAAATCCCAGGAAACCTCATGGCCGCTGACCTCCGTTTTCTCGCAGCTCGCATCTCGGCCGAAATCAGCGCCCGTCCCGAACAGGCCAAAGCCGCCATCGAGCTGCTCGACGAGGGCGCCACCGTGCCCTTCATCGCCCGCTACCGCAAGGAAGTGACCGGCGGGCTGGATGACACGCAGCTGCGCAATCTTGCCGAACGGCTGGTCTATCTGCGCGAACTCGAAGCCCGCCGCGATACGATCGTCGAATCGATTGCGGGCCAGGGCAAGATGACCGATGAGCTGAGGGTGAAGGTGGCTGGTGCCGAGACCAAAGCCGAACTCGAAGACCTCTATCTGCCCTACAAGCCGAAGCGCCGCACCCGCGCCGAAATTGCCCGCGAACGCGGCCTCGGCCCGCTTGCCGAGACCATTCTTTCCGACCGCGGCCGGGAGCCGGCGGTGCTCGCCGAAGGCTTCATTACTGCTGACGTGCCCGATGTGAAGACGGCGCTCGAAGGCGCCCGCGACATCATCGCCGAAGGCATTGCTGAAAATGCCGACCTGCTCGGCAGATTGCGCGCCCATATGCGCCAGGCTTCGCTGCTGAAGGCCAGGGTCGTCGACGGCAAGCAGGCGACGGGCGAGAAGTTCTCCGATTATTTCGACCATTCCGAACGCTGGGCGACCGCCCCCGGCCACCGCGCGCTCGCCATGCTGCGCGGCTGGAATGAGGAGGTGCTGACGCTGACGATCGAGGCCGACGCCGAGACCGCCTCTCCGAACAAGCCGGTCGAACGCATGATTGCGTCAGCCTACGAGATCGGGGCGAGCCGCCCCGCCGACCGCTGGTTGATGGAGGTCGCAAGCTGGGCCTGGCGCGTCAAACTTTCCATGTCGCTCTCGCTCGACCTGATGCGCGAACTGCGCGGAAGGGCCGAAGAGGAGGCGATCCATGTCTTCGCCCGCAATCTCAAGGATCTGCTGTTGGCAGCCCCTGCCGGCTCGCGCGCGACGATGGGTCTCGATCCCGGCATCCGCACCGGCGTCAAGGTCGCCGTCGTCGACGGCACCGGCAAGGTGATCGCGACCTCGACCGTCTATCCCTTCCAGCCGAGGAACGACGTGCGCGGCGCCCAGGTCGAACTCGCATCGCTGATCCGCAAGCACAATGTCGAGCTGATCTCGATCGGCAACGGCACCGGTAGCCGCGAAACCGAAAAGCTGGTGGCCGACATGCTGGCCGAGTTGCCGGCGCCGAAGCCGACCAAGGTCATCGTTTCGGAAGCCGGCGCCTCGGTCTATTCCGCCTCGGCGACCGCAGCGGCGGAGTTTCCCGATCTCGACGTATCGTTGCGCGGCGCCGTCTCCATCGCCCGGCGCCTGCAGGATCCCTTGGCCGAACTGGTCAAGATCGAGCCGAAGTCGATCGGCGTCGGCCAGTATCAGCACGACGTCGACCAGCAAAAGCTGTCGCGCTCGCTGGATGCAGTGGTCGAAGACGCGGTCAACGCCGTCGGCGTCGATCTCAACACCGCCTCTGCGCCGCTGCTTTCCCGCGTCTCCGGTCTCGGCCCGTCGATTGCCGATGCCATTGTCCGCCACCGCGACAGCGAGGGCCGTTTCGAGACCCGGCGGGACCTCATGAAGGTCGCCAGGCTCGGCGGCCGCACCTTTGAGCAATGCGCCGGCTTCCTGCGCATCCCCAACGGCAAGGAGCCGCTCGACGCCTCCTCCGTGCATCCGGAGGCCTACGGCGTCGCCAAGAAGATCGTCGCCGCCTGCGGCCGTGATCTGCGCGCGTTGATGGGCGATAGTGCGGTGCTGAAATCGGTCGATCCGCGCCAGTTCATCGACGAGAAATTTGGTCTGCCAACGGTCAGGGACATCATCTCGGAGCTGGAAAAGCCGGGTCGCGACCCGCGTCCGAGTTTCAAGACCGCGACCTTCGCCGAGGGCATCAACGAAATTTCCGACCTCAAGCCCGGCATGGTGCTGGAAGGCACGGTGACCAATGTCGCCGCCTTCGGCGCCTTCGTCGATATCGGTGTGCACCAGGATGGTCTGGTGCATCTGTCGCAGCTTGCCGATCGCTTTGTCAAGGATCCCCACGAGGTCGTCAAGGCGGGTGACGTCGTCAAGGTGCGGGTCGTCGAGGTCGATGCCAAGCGCAAGCGGATCGCTCTCTCGATGAAACGCGACGACGGTTCTTCGGCACCTGCGCAGCGGGGTGATTCTCGCGGAAACCAGGCTTCCAAACCCCAGAACGAGCGCCGTCCTGCGGCCCCGAAACCGGAAAGCCAGGGTGCTTTCGGCGCGGCTCTTGCCGAAGCCATGAAGCGAAAATAAGAGTTTAGCCGGTATTTCGGCAAAAATGCAACAGTTTGGCAACGTTCTGAGCGGAGTGCTAAATCCGGCGCTTGTAAGGCGAAAGAGAGCGACTAAGTTGATGTGACCATTCTGTCACATTTGCGAGGCGTCCATGGCGTCGGCTTTCCTATCGATCGTCCAGCAGATCATCCGCAAGGGTTCGTTGAAACTTACCCTTGCCAATGGCGAAACCCACATGATCGGCGACGGCACCGGTGAATCCGTCGCTGCCCGTCTTGCCGATCAGGAGGCCGAGGACGCCATCCGGCGCGACCCGACAATGAAGCTTGGCGAAATGTATATGCAAGGCCGGTTCATTCTCGAACAGGGCAACATTTACGATTTCCTGTCGCTGGTGAAGCAGAACACCACCAACGAGATCTTCGATTTCAAGATGGCAATGTTGCTCGTTGGCCGCATTGCCTGGCAGCAGGTGAAGAGCCGCATGCCTGGCAATCGCAACAAGCACAACGTCGCCCATCACTACGACCTGTCGGCCAAACTTTTCGATCTGTTCCTCGACGAGGACTGGCAATATTCATGCGCCTATTTCGAACCACCAGACATCGGTCTCGACGAGGCGCAGCTTGCCAAGAAACGCCATATCGCCGCCAAGCTTCTGCTCGAGCCGAACCAGCGCATCCTGGAGATCGGCTCCGGCTGGGGCGGTATGGGCATGTATCTGACGGAAGCGACCGAAGGAGCCGATTTCACCGGCATCACGCTGAGCGAAGAGCAGCTCAAGGTCTCACGCGGCCGCGCCGAAAAGCGCGGTCTGTCCGAGCGTGTGCGTTTCGAGCTGCAGGACTACCGCACCATGACGGGCAGGAAATTCGACCGCATCGTTTCGGTCGGCATGTTCGAACATGTCGGTATCGGCAATTACGGCAATTTCTTTCGCAAGGTATCGGACCTGCTCGACGACAACGGCGTCATGGTGCTGCATTCGATCGGCCGTCCGAAGCCGAGCTTCGGCACCAATGCCTTCATCGAGCGCTACATCTTCCCGGGCGGCTATATCCCTTCCGTCGGCGAAGTCGTGCCGCCGCTCGAAAAGGCCGGGCTGCTGGTCAAGGATGTCGAAATCCTGCCGATGCATTATGCCTATACGCTGCGCCATTGGCGCGAGCGTTTCGTGGCGCGCAAGGCCGAAGCGGTGGCGCTTTACGACGAGCAGTTCTTCCGCATGTGGGAATTCTATCTGGCCGGTTCCGAAATCGGTTTCCGCTGGGACGAACTCTTCATCCTGCAGATCCAGATCGCCAAGAACCAATTCGCCGTTCCCGACAACCGCAATTACATCGCGCGGAACGAGGCCAAGCTGAAGGAATTCGAGGCAAGGCGCGCACCGCTGGAAAAGGTGGCGTTCTGAGCGGCAGCACTTGTGCCGGTCACAATGAAAGCCGGCCACAATGAAAGGACTGCGGATGAGCAGTGCGTTTCCCGAAATCTATCTCGTCCGCCATGGCGAAACCGAATGGAGCCTGTCCGGGCGCCATACCGGACGCAGCGATATTCCGCTGACGGCGAACGGCGAGGACGCCGCCGGCAAACTTGCCGAACGGCTCGCCGGTCACGCCTTCTCCGCCGTCTGGTCGAGCCCCTCGGCGCGGGCCCGCAAGACCTGCGTGCTTGCCGGTTTCGGGCCGGGCGCAGTGATCAAGGAGGATCTCGCCGAATGGGATTACGGTGCTTATGAAGGCATCACCACCAAGGCGATCCTGGCTGAGCGCCCCGGCTGGCAGCTCTTTCGCGACGGCTGCCCGAATGGAGAGTTCGCCACCGATGTCGGCGCCCGCGCCGACGCAATCATCCATGCGCTTCGCCAAGCGGCTGGCACCATCCTGATCTTCTCCAGCTCGCATTTCCTGCGCGTGCTCGCCGCCCGCTGGCTCGGCCTGCCGCCGGAAGGCGGCGCCCATTTCGTGCTCGATACGGCTTCTATCAGCGTGCTCGGTTACGAACACGATCTGACGGAGCCGGTCATTCGCCGGTGGAACCAGAGGTAGGGCATCTGGGGGGAGCGGGTTTGCGGAATTCGATAGCAGATGCCATCAGCCGTGTGGGCCACACGGCACGACTCCCATTAGCGTCCTTTGTTCACCGTGGTTAACATTGGGGTAACGACCTCGCGATAAGTGTAGCCATCGCCGCCCTCCGCGGCTTTGTTTTTGCGTTTTCTGGAGTGCGGACGTGTCTCATCGGTCAGTCGTATCGATCTCTTTGGCTATTGGCCTTTTTTCCTTTGGTTCGGCGGCGGCGCAGGAAAGCGGCCAGCATTTCTGGTCCGGCGACTGGTATCTGAGCGTCGGTGTCGCAGGCTTCTCCGCCCCGAAATTCGAGGGCTCGTCGCATAATGAATTCAAGTTCAGCCCGCTGATCTCGGTCGGCCGCCAAGGCGCCGGCCCGCGTTTTTCCTCGCGCAACGACAATCCGTCCTTCGCCCTCATCGACAAGGGCGCCTTCCGCGCTGGTATCGTCGGCAGGTTCGTGCCGTCGCGCGATGACGGCGACGGCCATGAGCTGAAGGGCTTGAAGAAGGTCAAGTGGGGTGCCGAAGCCGGTGGTTTCGTCGAAGTCTATCCGACCGATTTCTTGCGCGCCCGTGCCGAAGTCCGTCAGGGCATCCGCTCATACGACGGCGTCGTCGCCGATCTCGCGGTCGATGCCTTCACCGATATCGCGCCCGACCTGCAGCTGTCAGGCGGCCCGCGCGCGACATTTGCGACAAGCGGCTATTACGACGCCTATTACGGCGTCAGCGCCAAGCACGCCGCCGCAAGCGGCCTTGATCCCTACAAGCCATCGTCGGGCATCCAGTCCTATGGCGCGGGTGCCGCCCTGACCTGGAAGGCGACCGAAAACCTCTCGGCAAGCTCCTTCCTCGAATATAAGCGGCTGGCTGGTCCCGCCGCCGACAGCAGCCTGGTGCGAGACCGCGGTTCGAAGAACCAGGTCCTGATCGGCGTCTCGGCGACCTACAAGTTCAATTTCTCCCTGCGGTGATCCAATGCATGTCGCCCGGAAGTGTGTAGCGGTTCCGGGATAACGACATGCATGAGACAAAGAGATCGCTTCTTGACCGGATCGCCGGCCGGTCGCTAGATGGCGGCATGCAAGATACCGGCGACTTCAACGATCGCGTTTCCGACGCACCTTCCGACAACTGGGTCTATCGGATCCTGCCGCAGTGGCTCTGGCCTTGTGCCCAGCTTGCGCGGTGGGATCGCCCGATCGGCTGGCAGTTGTTGATGTGGCCGTGTTTCTGGTCGGCAACCCTTGCCGCCAATGCGGCGATCGGCGAGGGCCTCTATTCCGGCAGTCTGCTGGTGTCTCACCTTTTGCTCTATTTCATCGGCGCGGTCGCCATGCGCGGCGCCGGCTGCACCTATAACGATCTCGTCGATCACGAAATCGACATGGAAGTGGCGCGCACCCGTTCGCGTCCGCTCCCCTCGGGCCGCGTTACGCGCGCCCACGCGAAGATCTTCATCGGCCTGCAGGCGCTGGTCGGCCTCGTCGTGCTCTTGCAGTTCAACTGGCTGACCGTTTTCCTCGGCGTGCTTTCGCTCGGGATCGTAGCGTTTTATCCCTTCGCCAAACGGTTTACCGACTGGCCGCAATTCTATCTGGGGCTTGCCTTCTCCTGGGGCGCGCTGATGGGCTGGGCCGGCATTTTGGGCGGCCTCTCCTTTGCCGCCATCCTGCTCTACGCCGCCTCCGTCGCCTGGACGATCGGTTACGACACGATTTACGCCCATCAGGACAAGGAGGACGACGAACTGATCGGCGTCCGCTCCACCGCGCGGCTGTTCGGCGACAGGACGAGGCAATGGCTGATCGGCCTTTATGGACTGACGCTGGTGCTGATGTTTATCGCTTTCGTTCTTGCCGGCGCCAATATCATCGCGTTCCTGGCGCTGCTCGGGGCCGCCGGCATGTTCGCCTGGCAGATCCTCCGCCTCGATATCGATGATGCCGGCCAATGCCTGGCGCTCTTCAAGTCGAACAATCGCGTCGGCCTGATCATCTTTTTCGGCTTGTTCATCTCGCTGCTCTTCGCCATTCCCTGAATGGGGCGATGACTTCAGCGATGCATGAAACGATAAACCCGGCGCAGGCGCCGGGTTTCAAAATGCTTGCAAAAACCGAGTGTCGCTATTTCGCTCAATTGCGGGCGATGATTTCCTTGCCCTCGATCTTCATGGCGACACCCAGCCGACCGGTGGTGCGGCGCACGAGGAAGCGCGGGCGCCGGTTGGCGAAGTAGGAATGACGGCGGCGCGGCTTGAGATCGCTGGTGCGCAAGGCACCAATATGGTCTTCGAGCGGACGGGCGACGCCGTCGGCCTCGACCATCAGCATCGGAATGCGGAAGGCTTCGGACCAGCTGCGCCAGTCGGCGGCGATATCGCTGAGGTCATGGGCGACGAGCAGCGGAATGCAAAGGTCCGGATCGGCGTGGTGAAGCTCGAGAGTGACGGTGACTTCGCCGTCGCCATGGTCGATGGCGCGGGCAGCGACGCCCTTGAAGACGCGCTTCGGCAGGGCAATCGAGAGCGGCAGGCCGCTGGAAGGGAGGACCTTGCGCAGCACCGCGCCGCGTTCGTCTATGGTGATGTTGACGTCATCCGAACAATCGTGGATGGCGTAGCTGACCTGCTGGGGAAAGCGGGCCGGATCGAGGCGTAACGTCGTGCCAGCCCAGGCGGGCTTCATTGCGGGATTGTTCATGTCATTCTACCCTTGTCTTACCTGAGAGCCGATTTCCGGTCTTCTCCTTGGGACTTTTCGTCCTCTATGGCCGACAATAGGGGCCTGCCGTTCCGTACAGCTTAAAAATTGCGGTTAAGAAAACTTTGCCTCCTCTGATGGTTATCAAAACCGAATCCGGCAGGGTTTCCGGAAGGTGAACGGTGTGGTGTGCTGATATGATGCATCCTGAGGTAAGCCTCAGGTAAGCTTTCCGTGGCAAAATATGCTTACCAGCAGTTCGTTCTTTTAGAGAGTTTGCCGAAAAGGGCGCTTTTAATGATCACGGCTTCCCTCGCTTACACGATCCTGTCGAAGGATATGACGTCGAGCCTCAACAAGGTTGCGTCGCAGGCGACGGTCAAAAAGGACGCTCAGTACTACGCCGACCATATCAACAAGGTCACATCGGTCGACGACTTTCTCGGCGATTACAAGCTCTACAGCTATGCGATGAAGGCCTATGGTCTGGAGGATATGACCTACGCCAAGGCCTTCATGAAGAAGGTGCTCGAAAGCGATCTCACCGACGCCAACAGCTACGCCAACAAGCTTTCTGATACGCGTTATCGCGAATTTGCCTCCGCCTTCAATTTCAATGCGCCTGCCAAGGATGTGCAGACGGACGCGCAGGAGGACGATCTCATCGGCCTCTACAAGCAGTCCTTCGTCGATGCCGACAAGGCGGCGAGCACCGAGAGCACCTATTACAACAACAATATCGATAGCGTGCAGACGGTCGACGATCTGGTCAACAACACGCGGCTGCGCACCTATGTACTGACGACTTTCAAAATCGATCCCACCTATGCGTCGAAGGATTTTCTGCGCCAGGTGCTGACGAGCGATCTCAGCGACCCCACGAGCGTCGTCAACACGCAAGGTGGCGACAAGTACAAGGCGCTTGCCGCCCAGTTCAGCTTCAACGCCGACGGCACAGTCACCGGCACGGCGCAGACGGCGGCGCAGAAGGCGTCGGTCGTCGAGACCTACACGCTGAATTCCCAATCGGTGATCATCGACAATTCGGTCGGCTCCGACGTCTACTATGTCGGCAAGACGGCGGCTGACTACAACAAGGCCTATTATACCGCCAAGATCGGCACGATCACCAATGTCGACGATCTGGTCGCCGACAAACGCCTGACCTCCTACATCACGACGGCCTACAGCATGGGCGCCGACTTTACCGCGGCAGCGTTGCGCACGGTGCTGACCGACCCCGGTTATGCCCAGCTGATGGGCTTTACCAATGTCTACAACGCCTTCAACTTCAAGGCGGACGGGTCGACCTTGAGCACGGCGCGCGTCCAGACGGTTGATCAGGCGAACAAGCTGTCATCGGCAGCGTCGAGCACCGCCAACTATTATAATGTGACCTCGCAATCGAGCGGCATCACCAATGTCGACGACCTGCTCGCCGACAATGTGCTGGCGCGTTCCATCAAGGATGCCTATGGGCTTGGCACCAATTTCAGCAATGCCGACCTGAAGAATATCCTGACGGATTCGGCCTATGCCGCGGCCCAGGGCCATGCCGGTCTCAATGCCGACTTCAATTTCCAGGCGGATGGTTCGATCAATGGTTCGGTGATCCAGACCGCGGCGCAGCGGAAATCGACGACCGACAAGTTGGCGGCGAACGCAGCGCATTTCAACAGCATAATCGGCAATGTCACCAATGTCGATAACATCATGTCCGATACTGTCGCAGTCAGCTATCTCAGAAACAGCATGCAGATCGCCGACAGCGTCTCGGATGCGACGTTGAGGACGTTCCTCGTCGACCCTGCGGCTGCCAGCGCCCAGGGCTACAGCGACGTTAACAACCTCTTCAATTTCAAGGCCGACGGTTCGGTCGCGACGCTTTATGCCTCGCAGAGCGCGACGCAAAGCGCCAGCACTGCCAGCAAGGCCAATGATGCGGCCGTCTATTACCAGGCGACCATCGCCGGCATCTCAAACGTCGATCAGTTGCTGTCGGATCAGAAGCTGAACAATTTCGTGCGCAACGCCTTCGGCATCCCGTCCACCGTCACCGACGTCGCTCTTCGCAATATCCTGACCGATCAGAGCGGCACCGGCACCTATGCCGATGTTGCCGCCGCCTTCAACTTCAAGGCGGATGGCACGCTCGAGGACGGCATGCAGGCGCAGACGGCGGCACAGATCACCAACACGAAAATTGCCGCCGGAGCCCGCACCGACGATTATTCCGCCCGGATGGCGACAATCGGCAATGTCGACGATCTCATCGCCGATGACGCCATCACCAATTTCCTGAAGAGCACCTACAATCTGCCATCGGCTACCTCGAACGCTGATCTGAAGAGCATTTTGACCGATGCGACCGCCGCCGCCGCCGGCCACGCCGATCTCAATGCCGACTTCAACTTCGCCGCCGACGGATCGCTCCCGGTCGTCAGCTCGGTCCAGACGGCCGATCAGGCGCAAACCACCAATGACAATTATATGGCGCGCTATGACGACGAGCGCGACGAGGCGATCGACGAAGTCACCTCCAATTACACGAGCATGATGGCCGATAGCACCAGCCTGCTCGATTTCTCCGAGATCAAGAGCGTCAACGATTTCCTGCGCAGCAATTCCTCGGCCGATTTCAAGAAAAGCAACGACAAGCTGCCGGATCCCTACCATGTGGCGCTGCAGGCTTTCGGTCTGACCGACCAGGAGGTGCCGCGCTCGATGATGCGCAAGATCCTGACGAGCGATGCATACGACCCGAAAGGCTATATCGCCTCGCTGAAGGACGAACGCATCACCAACCTTGCCCGCGCCTTCAACTTCGGCCCCGACGGCAAGGCGGCGTCACCCTTCCAGGCGCTTCCCGATGCGACGTTGGCCAAATACGCCACCGATTATAAGGCGCATGTCACCATGCTGTTGAAGGCCGGCCCGTTAAAGGACAAGGCATCGAAGGACGCGACGACCGAGGTGGATTACTTCGCCAAGGGCATGGCGAAGGTGAAGTCGCTCGACGATTTCCTCGACGACAGCCGCCTGACGAATCTGGTGCTGAAAGCCAACAACCTCGACCCGAAGGATTACGACAAGGCGACACTGAAGAAGATCTTCACCTCCGATCCCGACGACAAGAAGAGTTATCTGAACACCAAGGCCGATGCGCGCTTCAAGGATATCGTCGCCGCTTTCAACTTCGACAAGGACGGCAATCTCACCCGCGCCAAGGTAGGCACTATCCAGAACAAGGCTGCCGAAGACCACACCCAGAAGCTTTTCGTCCAGCAGACGATGGAAGCCCAGCAGGGCGAAAGCAATGACGGCGTCCGCCTGGCGCTCTATTTCAGCCGCAAGGCCCCGAACATCACCTCGATCTATTCGATCCTCGGCGACAAGGCGCTCTATCAGGTGATCACCACCGCCTACAGCTTGCCTTCGCAGATCTCGGGCATGGATGTCGCCAAGCAGGCCGACCTCATCAACCGCTTCGTCAAGCTCGAGGATCTCCAGGATCCGAAGAAGGTCGACAAGCTGCTGCGGCGCTTCACCGCCATGTACGACGTCAAGAACAGCACGCAGCAGTCGCCGGCGCTGCAGATCCTGACCGGCGGCGGCACGCAGCAATCCTGACCGTCGGTCTCACACGTCGAGACTGACCACCTTTCCAGGGTTCATGATGTTGGCGGGGTCGAAGGCGCGTTTGATGCGGCGCATCAGCTCGATTTCGATTGCCGGGCGGATGGCAGCCAGTTCGTCGCGCTTCAGCTGTCCGATGCCGTGCTCGGCCGAGATCGAGCCGCCGTGAGCAATTACCAGCCCATGAACGATGTGGTTCATCTCGTGCCAGCGGGCGATGAAGGCGTCCTTGTCGGCACCGACCGGCTGGGAAATATTGTAATGGATATTGCCGTCGCCCATATGGCCGAAAGCGCAGATGCGGGCTCCGGGCATTGCCGCCATCACCGCTTCTTCGGCCTCGGCCATGAAATGCGGAACCTTCGACACCGGCACGGAAACATCGTGCTTGATCGACCCGCCTTCCGGCTTCTGGGCATCCGACATGCTTTCGCGCATGTGCCAGATGGCCTTCTGCTGGGCGACCGATGAAGCGATCGCCGCATCGAGCACCAGCCCGGCCTCGAAGCCTTGTTCCAGGACGCCGTTCATCATCCGCTCCGCCGTCTCGGCCGAGTCCGACGTGGAGATGTCGATCAGCACATACCAGGGATAGGGCGCTTCCAGCGGATCGCGCACGCCGTCGATGTGGCGCGTGGTGATGTCGACGCCGAAACGCGGCATCAGCTCGAAACCGGTGAGCGAGGCGCCGCAGAGGCTGGAGGCGAGATCGAACAGACCAAGCGCATCCTCCACCGAATTCAGACCGGCGAATGCCACCTGATGGCCGAGCGGCTGGGGAAACAGCTTCAGCACCGCGCCGGTGATGATGCCGAGCGTGCCTTCGGCACCGATGAAAAGGTCGCGCAGGTCGTAGCCGGTATTGTCCTTCTTCAGGCGGCGTAAGCCGTCCCAGATCTCGCCGGTCGGCAGCACCACTTCGAGGCCGAGACAGAGCTGGCGCATATTGCCGTAGGCAAGCACGGCCGTGCCGCCGGCATTGGTGGAAAGATTGCCGCCGATGCGGCAGGAGCCCTCCGAGCCGAGCGACAGCGGAAACAGCCGCCCATGCGCCTCGGCCGCCTGCTGCACTTCGGCCAGGATGGCGCCGCCGTCGGCCACCAGCACGTTCGCCACCGGATCGATATCGCGGATCTTGTTCATGCGTTCGAGCGACAGGATGATATCGGACTTGCCCTCACGCGGCGTCTGGCCGCCGACCAGGCCGGTATTGCCGGTCTGTGGCACGATCGCCGCTCCGGTCTCCGTCGCAAGTTTCATGATTGCCGAGACTTCTTCGACAGAGCCGGGCTTCAGGAGGAGAGGGGAGGAACCGTGATAGAGCCCGCGGTTCTCGATCAGATGCAGCGCCAGATCGGCCTCGCTGGCAAGCGCGTATTTGTCGCCGACGATGGCGGCGAAGCGGTCGAGAAGTTCGGCGGAAATGCTGGGGCTGCTCATCGGGTTCGATCCTCCGTCATTATTTCAAGTCGCGGGGTGCAGCTGCCCGCTGCAGGCGGTCGTTGATCGCTTCGCCCAACCCCTCCTCGGGGATGGCCGAAAAGGCAATGCTCGAAGCCCCGCTGGCATCGGCCCGCTTCATGTAGTCGAAAAGATTGGCCGCCGCCTCGGCAAGGTCGCCCTGCGGGCTGAGATCGAGGACGATCCGGGCGCCGTTTGCGCCGGAGACCGCCGCGCCGCCGAAGGCGATCAGCGCTTCGCCGGGTTCGACCGTCGTCGCATTGAGGCGCACCGACGCGCCTGGCGCGTAGTGCGAGGCGAGCATGCCAGGCGCCTCGATCGCCGCCGATGCCGTTTTCGCCCGCAGCAGCGGCCGGCCTGCGACGCGCTCGATCTCGCGTGCCGCCAGACCGCCGGGGCGAAGCAGCCTTACCCGGTCGCCCTCCACCTTGACGATCGTCGATTCGACGCCGACAGCGCTTGGGCCCGCATCGAGGATCAACGGGATCTTCGCCCCAAGATCGGCCTCGACATGGGCGGCACTCGTTGCGCTGATCGCGCCTGACGTATTGGCGCTGGGGGCTGCGAGCGGCCGCCCGAAGGCGCCGATCACCGCGCCTGCAAAACCCTTCGGCACGCGGATGCCAACGCTGTCGAGCCCGGCGGTCGCCAGCGAATGGATCGGGCTTTCGGTCTTCAGCGGCAGCACGAGGGTCAGCGGGCCGGGCCAGAAGGCGGCGGCGAGAGCCCTCGACATCGGATCGAATTCGGCGTGCTCTTCGGCCATGGCGAGATCGGCCATATGGCAGATCAGCGGGTTGAAGCGCGGCCGTCCCTTTGTCTCATAGATGCGGGTGATCGCCGCCGGATTGGTGGCGTCGGCGGCAAGGCCGTAGACCGTCTCGGTCGGAATGGCGATGGCAAAGCCGTCGGCAAGAGCGGCGCAGGCCGCCTCAAGCGCTGCCTGCCTGTCTGCCTCAATGTCGATCGTGCGTGCCATGTGCTGCCTGGTGCTTCAGTTCCGGCAGTCATTAGGCTTTCCGCTCTTCGCGATCAATCGCGTTGTTGGCCTCACGCTTCGATGCGATGCGCTTTATAGCTGGCGGATGATTTCGCGCAGCTGTTCGTTGCGGGCGCCGAGCAGCAGGATGTTGCGGATCGCTGCCTGCGGATCATGGGTGCGGAAGAGCAGGCCGTTGCCGCGCACTGACCGGTCGATGCTCATTTTTTCCTGGGAGTGCTCGCCGGGTTTGATCGCGACGGCGAAATACATGCGGGAATAGCCGACATCGATGCGTTCGAAGAAATTGTCGTTCTGGCCGATGTCGGAATAGAAATTGGCGATGTAGAAGGCCCAGCTCACGTCTTCGTAATGCGCGAACTTCGTCCGCGCAGCGGTGACGTGGCAATAACCGAGATGCGGGCTGTCCTCCAGCGTCCGGTGAAAGATCATCTTCGGAAACTGGATCGAGTGGTGAAAGCCGTTGATGTGCTGATGCGTCTTTTCGCCGGCCACCTGCAGCTTGCGGCCAGTCTTTTCGGCGACCTCATCATGGGTGAAATAGCGCTTTTCCTCGGCCAGCCAGTGCCGCCGCTCGCGCGGTATCCGGCCGGTGCGCAGGAATTCGGAATGCGCGGCAATCGGCTGCCGCTCTTGCAATCTGCTTGCATCTTTCGCGTCGAAATAACGGAGTCTGGCCATGGTTCGCGTTCTTCGCTCGGTCTGAATCAACGGCAGGATAGGGTGGCATGCTTAAGGCGATGTTAAAATCGCCCGGCGGCCGGCCGGCCAGAGACCTAAATGCCGGCAGCTGTCGCAAACGCGATGGACGCCGATATCACCCAGCGAACCTCTTTGCGCAACGGCCCTTTACGCCATGTCGCAATTGACGATAATCGCCTGGAGAGTCGGACGAATGTCAGCGACTGGGATCAGTAGCTTTTGGCTTGCCGCACCCTGTCGTCAATTTCGAAGCCGATGTCGCATTACAACCAAGCGGCAGGGATGCCAGGTGATTAAATGGGCCCAGGTGATTAAATGGCGCCATGAACAATTCCCCCGAAGGAGAAGGAAGCGGGCGCGCTTCCGCCGGCCTTCTGCTCGAGGGTGGCAACCGGGTGCACGAGGACATGAAGATGGATATTCGCAGCAACGTTTTGCGTCAGCTCAAGGGCCGTCGTGAGGGCTTCAGCCTCGAACGGCCGTTTTATATCGACGAGGATTATTTCCAGCTCGACATGGAGATGATCTATTATCGCGACTGGCTGTTCATCGGCCATGATTGCGAATTGCCGAAGCCCGGCGCCTATTTCACCGTCCAGATCGGCAGCTATCCGGTCGTCGTCGTCCGTGGCCGCGACAATGTCATCCGCGCCTTCCACAACAGCTGTCGTCATCGCGGCTCGCGCGTCTGCACCAAGGAGCACGGCTCTTCCGTGCGTCTCGTCTGCCCCTACCATCAGTGGACCTATGATCTTGAAGGCAAGCTCGCCTTCGCCCGCCACATGGGCGATGATTTCGATAAGACCGGCTTCAACCTGAAGCCCGTCCATTGCGAAATCGTCGCGGGCTATGTCTTCATCTGCCTTGCCGATACCGCCCCGGACTTCCAGCCGGTGCGCGACAAGATCGAGCCCTATGTCGCGCCGCACCGGATCAGCGAGAGCAAGGTCGCCTTCCAGAGCACGATCATCGAGAAGGGCAACTGGAAGCTTGTCTGGGAAAATAATCGCGAGTGTTATCACTGCGCCGCCAATCACCCCGAGCTTTGCCGCACCTATCCCGAAGCCCCGAGTGTCACCGGCACGGATGGCGGCGCCGACGATCCCGAGATCGCCGGCCATTGGGCGCGCTGCGAGGCCGCCGGCCTGCCGAGCAAGTTCCAGATGTCGCCGGACGGTCAGTTCCGCACCGCCCGCATGCCGCTGATCGAGGACGCCGAGAGCTACACCATGTCGGGCAAGAGCGCCGTCAAGCGTCCGCTCGCCGACGATATCTCGATCAGCCATATCGGCACCATGCTGCTCTTCCACTACCCAACGACGTGGAACCACCTATTGGGCGACCACGCCATCTCCTTCCGGGTGCTGCCGCTCAGCGCCAATGAGACGGCGGTGACGACAAAGTGGCTGGTCCACAAGGACGCGGTCGAAGGCGTGGATTACAATCTCGAGGAACTGACCCACGTCTGGACCGAGACCAACGACCAAGATCGCCGCATCGTAGAAGAGAACGCCTTCGGCATCCACTCGCCTGCCTATGAACCAGGCCCCTATTCCTCCCTGCACGAGGGCGGTGTCATGCAGTTCCTCGAATGGTATTCCAACTTCATGGTGAACCGCCTGCAGGGCGACCAGGCGAAAATCTCCGCCGTGGCGTAACATTTCGCCCGGAACTGTGCAGCGGTTCCGGGATAACGACATACATAAGACAAAGGACTAAAGCGCGTCCCGGCCGCAATTCCGGGCGCCGTTATCGAGGGCGGCCTCGCGGTTAATGCCCGGTTCAGATCGATTTCTTTAAAGATACGAAAGCAGCCGGCCCCCGGCCGCTTTCGGAACCATTCGGGCACGAAAGCGTTGCTAAACAGGCGGTTATCGCTGTTGAATGGGAGAGAAGAATGTTCGGTTTGAGTAACAAGATCGCGACCGCAGTTCTGGCTGCCGCCGTCGTTCTGACAGGCTTCGTGCCGTCGCAGGCAGTCCAGATGCCAACCGCCCCGCAGGTGGAAAAATCCTCCGCCGTCGAGAACGTCCAATACCGCCGCTACTATCGTCCCGGTTATGGGTCGGGCGGCTACTACCGCCCCGGCTATCGGCCGGGCGCCTATTATCGGCCGGGCTACGGCGGCGGCTACCGCCCCGGCTATTACGGTGGCTATCGCGGATACAGCTATTACCGTCCGGGCTATCGCCACTACAACGGCTACTGGTATCCGCTCGCCGCCTTCGGCGCCGGCGCGGTCATCGGCGGCGCCATTGTCGCGCAACCGCGTTACGTCGAGCCTGCGCCCAGCATGGGTTCAGGCCATGTCGCCTGGTGCGCCAACCGATATCGGTCCTATCGCGCCTACGACAACACGTTCCAACCCTATAACGGCCCGCGTCAGCAGTGCTATTCGCCGCAATGAGGCCGGAATAGGAAGTGGGCATTGCCCTCACGCTAACCCTCTCCCCGTAAAAAACGGAGAGAGGGGACGTGGCAAACGTGGCGTCGCGCGGCCGTCCATTCGGCTTTCTCGGCAAGGTTGACCAAGCCGAGTCCCCACGCCGGCCCGTACCAGCCGCCGCGCAGGGACCTGCCCATGCAGCGGAACGAGAGGGCGGTGGCGTGAAGAAACCGTGAACTCATTTCATCATCGGCTGCGAAACTCAGTGGACGACGGTGATCACCGAAATGCCAGCTTCGTCGGCGGCACGGATAAGCGCTGCTCGCGCGTCCTGAGCCGGAATCTCCCCGTGTATTGCATCCCGGCAAGCCATAATCGCCACGAGGTATTCTTCTCCATCGTCGATCGGCCAGCCAACGGTCAGCATCTCGGCAGCCTGCACGAGAGTTGCGACGAGCTTGTATTTTTCCGGCCCACTCACCACGAGCATCAGAGGGACGAACTCTCCGGATGTGCACCATTTCATGACATTAGGTCTCCCCACGGTAAATACATTAGTAACCGTGCAAGAACCGTTCCGAGCGAGGTGGTGGCATGAACCAACGGATTACCCGAGCGTCGATCGCTGAGATTGTAAAAAACGGGGAGAGGGGACGTGCCCTTAGGGGACGTTAGCGAGGGACGGAGACGTTGCGGCATATCCCCTTCGCCCCGTTTACGGGGAGAAGGGGCCGGCAGGCGGATGGGCAGCAGCGCCCACCCCACCTCTCAGATTCAAAGAATATCCACTCGCCGCAGCAGCCACCAGGCAAAGGCAATCGAGGCGACGATGAGGGCGACGGCGTATTCGGTGCCGTAATCGCCGACGGCGAAGGGCAGGTTTGCGGTGTTCATGCCGAAGAAGCCCGTCACCAGGGTCGGCGGCAGCAGGAAGGCCGTCATGATCGACAGCAGATAGAGGTGGCGGTTGGTCTCGGAGGATTGTTTGGAATCGATTTCTTCGTGCAGCAGGCGCGCCCGGTCCTGCAGCGCGTAAATATCGTGGTCGACCGTTTCCAGCCGGCTTGTCAGCCGCCGCGCCACATCATCGAAGCCGAATGGCATCTCGTCGTCGTCGGCCGCCGCCGCACGGCGCATCAGCGCCAGCACCGTGCGCAGATGGCGATGCAGCCGGACGACGGTGCGCCGGACCGGCGCCAGCCGCCGGCGTTCGTCGCGCGGCGCATTGTCGTAGACAAAATCCTCGATCAGGTTCAGCTCTTCGGTGAGTTCCATGACGATCGCGATCAGCGTGCGCTGAAACTCGATCACCAGCAGTTCGAACAGATCGACCGGCCGTGAAAATTTTCCCGGATTTTTTTCGATCAGCGCCCGCGCCCGCTCGACGCTGCGCAGCGGCTGCAGCCTCGTGGTGATGATGAAACGGTCGGACATGGCAAAATGCAGCCAGCCGAGATTGTTGGTATCCTGGGCGAAATCGCGCTGGCAGTCGACGAGCGTGCCGTAGAGCATCTGCTCGTCGACGGTGATGGTCGCGTGCGTGTCACGCGTCGTCAGCGCCGATTTCGCGTCCTCCGTCAGTCCGGCGAGCGTTTCGAGCAATGCCGGCACGCGGGCGTCAACAAGGTTGAGGTGCAGCCAGTAGAAACAATTGTCGGCGATGAGGTCCGCCACCGTCGCACTGTTGTTCAGACGCACCGCCGTCTTTTCATCCGGCGAGAAGCGATAGGCCCAGACGAAACCGGGTATGTTGACGGGCAATGTATCCATTGGTCGCCGATCCCTTGCGAAGGCGATGTCCTTACAGCCTCTTCATGACGTTCATTTGTGCAAGAGTGCAAGAGCCGGGCTGTGATGTCGGGCAAACTATTGCACGACAGTCAATGGAATCGAAATTGACGTTTACGTAAAAATCAATTAGCCCTTTGCCTCGGAGGGGCTTTGCCCAAATACAGGAAGTGCAGGCCGTCTGCGGAGGAAAACCATGTACAAGGCGCCCGTCGAGGAAATCGCGTTCACGTTGAAGCATGTCGCCGGCATGGGCGAGGCGATTTCAGCAGGCTTGCTCCGCGATCTCGGCGAAGATCTGGTCGATGCGATCCTGGCCGAGGCGGGACGTTTTGCCACGGAGGAAGTGGCGCCTCTCGCAGACATCGGCGACCGGCAGGGCGCCCGTTTGATCGATGGTGAGGTCCGGCTGCCGGATGGCTGGCGCGATCTCTATCGCAACTGGATCGCCGGCGGCTGGAACGGCCTGACGGCACCCGAAGCTTTCGGCGGCCAGGCCCTGCCGCATATGCTGAATGTCGCAGCGCTGGAAATGTGGAATTCCGGTTCCATGGCCTTTGCGCTTGCCCCAACGCTGACGATGGGCGCCATCGAGGCGGTCAGCACCCATGGCAGTGCTGCGCTGAAGCAGAAATACCTGGCAAAGATGGTGTCCGGCGAATGGACCGGCACCATGAACCTGACCGAGCCGCATGCCGGTTCCGATCTCGGCGTGCTCAAGGCCCGCGCCGAGCGCCGCGCCGACGGCAGCTACCGCATATCAGGCCAGAAGATCTTCATTACCTGGGGCGACCACGACGCGGCCGACAATATCATTCATCTGGTGCTGGCCCGCCTGCCGGATGCGCCGGCCGGCACCCGCGGCATCTCGCTCTTCCTGGTGCCGAAATTCCTGGTGAACGATGACGGCTCGCTCGGTGCCCGCAACGATCTGTTCTGCCACTCGCTGGAGCACAAGCTTGGCATCCACGGCTCGCCGACCTGCACGATGATCTATGGCGACGGCCGGTTCGGCGACGAAAAGGGTGCCGTGGGATGGCTGGTCGGCGAGGAGAACAAGGGGCTCGCCTGCATGTTCACGATGATGAACAATGCCCGTCTGGCCGTCGGCATTCAGGGCGTGGCGATCGCCGAGGCCGCTACCCAGAAGGCGCTCGCCTATGCCAAGGAACGCACCCAGGGCAGGGCGCCCGGCTGGAGCGGCGCCGGCATGAGCCCGATCGTCGACCATCCCGATGTTGCCCGCATGCTGCTGACGATGAAGGCGCTGACGCAGGGGTCACGCGCCATTTCCTATGCCTGCGCCCATGCGATCGACATGTCCCACCGGGCGGGCGATGACAGCCGTCACTGGCAGGAGCGTGCCGCGCTGCTGACGCCGATTGCTAAATCCTTTTCGACCGATGCCGGCGTCGAGGTTGCCTCGCTCGGCATTCAGGTGCATGGCGGCATGGGCTTCATCGAGGAGACGGGGGCAGCGCGGTACTTGCGTGATGCCCGCATCGCGCCGATCTACGAGGGCACCAACGGCATCCAGGCGATCGACCTCGTCACCCGCAAGCTGCCGCTCTCCGGCGGCGATCAGGTCAAGGGCTTCATCGCCGAGCTGAAGGAGATCGCCGACAATGTCCGCCGCTCCAATCTCGGTGGTCTTGGCGAAACCGCCGCCAGGCTCGACACAGCGATCGCCGATCTCGAAACGGCGACCGGCTGGCTCATCAAGATCCTGACCGATGGCAAGGCCACCGAGGCGCTCTCAGGTGCAACACCCTATCAGCGCCTGTTCGGCCTCGTGCTCACCGGCTGTTACCTCGCCAAGGGGGCTCTTGCCGAAAGCGGCGATGGCAGAGGCGAGGGCCGCATCGCGCTCTGCCGCTTCGCCGCCGAAAATCTGATGGCCGAGACCACAGCCCTTTGTGACCGGGTGGTGAATGGCGCTGCAAGCCTCGCCGCCGCCCGCATTCTGCTTGCTTGAGGACATTTCCAATGACCGATCACATCATCGTCGAGCAGCCTTCCGCCCACCCTGGCGTCCAGCTCATCCGCTTCAACCGGCCGGAGAAGAAGAACGCCATCACCCGCGCCATGTACCGGACAATGGCCGATGCGCTGAAGGCGGCCGATGCCGATCCCGCCATCCGCGCCACCGCCTTTCTTGGTACCCAGGGCTGCTTTTCCGCCGGCAATGATCTAAACGACTTCCTTGTCGCCGCAGTCGGTGGCAGCGGCCTGGAGCAGGAGATCCTAGATTTCCTCTATGCGCTGGTGAAGGCCGAAAAACCCGTGGTCTCGGGCGTCGACGGACTGGCGATCGGCATCGGCACGACGATCCATCTCCATTGCGACCTGACCATCGCTTCCAGCCGCAGCCAGTTCCGTACTCCCTTCGTCGACCTGGCTCTGGTGCCGGAAGCGGGTTCCAGCCTCGTTGCGCCACGCCTGATGGGCCACCAGCGCGCCTTCGCCCTGCTGGCCGCCGGCGAAGCCTTCTCGGCCGCCGAGGCGAAGGACGCCGGTCTCATCTGGAAGGTGGTTGAACCCGGCGAGGTCGATGGGCTGACGCTGGCGACCGCAGCTCGGCTCGCCGCCAAACCGCCGGAGGCGCTGCGCATCGCCCGTAATCTCATCCGCAGCGACAGCGGCGAGATCATCGCCCGCATCGACGAGGAGGCCCGCCATTTCTCCGCCCGTCTGAAAAGTGCCGAGGCCCGGGCCGCCTTCGAAGCCTTCATGCGCCGCTAAACCGTATCAGATGAAGCAAGTTTGACGCGACGCGCTTTAGAGCTTGGGCACATCGAAGACCTCGCCCGCCCTGAGCGCCCGGAATCGTTCCGGGGGAATATCATGTTCGCTCATAGCGTTTTGCAGCGCTCTTGTCGGGGCGTCGACCGCCTCGTCTGTCAGTTGGAACGTCGCGAAGTGATGCCCCGCCACATAGGCCGCATTTGCCAACTTCATCCCGATGACCGCTTCCTGCGGATTCTGGTGCTGGCCTTTCATGAACCATCGCGGCTCATAGGCGCCGAAGGGTAAAATCGCCAAGCGAAAGCCACCATGCTTCTGCTGTGCCGCCTTGTAATTGATGCCGCGGTGAAAGCCCGTATCGCCGACGTGATAGATTTTTCCGGCGGGAGTCGATAAGGCGAACGACGCCCAGAGCGCCATTCGGCGATCGGCGCCGCCGCGGGCGGACCAATGATGTGCCGGCTCCGCATCAATGCTGATGCCGGCGTGCGAGATGCGCTCGCCCCAGTCCATCGATGTCATCTCTATATCGGGCACGGCGCGGCGGATGATCGTGTCATTGCCGAGTGGTGTCACCACACGCGGCCGATGCTTGGCGCTCAAGCGCCTGAGTGTCGCGATATCGAGATGATCATAATGATTGTGCGATACCAGCACGAGATCGATTGGCGGCAGATCATCGAACGCGATGCCCGGTTGGACGACGCGTTTGGGTCCAGCAAAAGTAAAGGGGCTTACGCGCTCCGACCACACCGGGTCGGTAAGGATATTGAGCCCAGCGACCTGTACGAGCACTGTTGCATGGCCAACCATGGTCACCCGTAGATCCTCGCCGTCGACACGTGGATCCGGCTTGGCCGCCGCATATGGACTTGGCACCGACCGCGGCCAACGCTCACGGCCACCGCCGAATTGCCACCGCAGCAAATCGCGGAAACCAAGGGGCTCGATACCTTCGGGATTGAAGAAATGCGTGCCGTCGAAGTGATCGGACACCGGGCCGTTATAATAGGGATTACGTCTTTTGGTCTTGCGCATTCGAAATCGGTCTCGTTTGCTTACAGCGCCGCGCGTCTTTTCAGACGCGTAAACGACGCTGTAACACTTTGAATCGCCGCATATGCAGTAGAACAGGATGATTTTAAGCGTGTCGGCTCAAAATCTGAATCCTGTTCTAAAATAGAGAGTCAGATTGATGCAGGAAGCTCGTTGACCTTGCGCAGCAGGCTGTCGACCAGACGCTCCGGCAGGTAGCGGCGAAGCGAGCGGACCTGACGCGACTGCTTGCCGGCGGAATAGCGCAGCTTCGGCTTCTTGGCGGTTGCGGCTTTGACGACCATATCGGCGACGACCTGCGGCGCGTCGCCCGCCGCTACCCACTTGCGCATCAGAGCCTCGCTCCGGGCCCGCTCCGAGTCGTAGACCGGAAGCGGTTGATCTGCGCGTGTCAGGTTCTCCTCGAAGGATGTTTTGGTGACGCCGGGTTGGACGAGAACGACACGGATACCGAAGTTGCGCACTTCATGATCGAGCGATTCCGAATAGCCTTCGATTGCATGTTTGGTTGAGGCATAGAAGGCGTTGTAGGGGGATGGGATCAGTCCGAGGATCGAGCTCATGTTAACGATCCGGCCGCTCTTCTGCTTGCGCATGACCGGCAGCACGGCATTGACGACACGGGCGACGCCGAAAAGGTTGACGTCGAAAAGCCGCTGGGCCTGGTCGATCGATGATTCTTCCGCGCCTCCAAGCAGGCCGACCCCGGCATTGTTGACGACAAGATCGATCCGGCCGGCCTGTTGCAGGATCTCGGCAATCACAGCCTCCACCGAGGCCTTATCCGTCACGTCGCAGATCAGCATGGTGATGCCAGGCTTGTCAGCAACCTGTTTGCGGCTGGTCCCATAGACGCGATAGCCGGCTTTCGCCAGCGATTGGGCTGTGACAAGGCCAATGCCGGAGGAAGCGCCGGTAACCAGGGCAATGTTTTTGGTTCTGTCGATCATGCTGTCAGCTTTCATTAGGGTGTGGATCATTGGCTGACGCTGTGTTACTATCTTTTCGATATCGTGTCACTATCGAAAAGATACTCAATGAAAAATAATTCAATTCTCCAGTGCCCGGTGGCCCGCGGCCTTAACTCTGTGGGTGATGCGTGGAGCATTCTGGTCCTGCGGGATGCACATACCGGCCTTACCCGGTTCGACCAGTTCAGGAAGAGCCTCGGCATTGTGCCGACCATGCTCACCAAGCGCCTTAAAGCGCTGACCGACGACGGTCTGCTGGAAAAGCGCCTCTACTCAGAGCGACCGCCCCGCGAGGAATACTTGCTGACCGAAGCAGGCCGGGATTTCCTGCCGGTGCTGATGATGATCGGGGCTTGGGCGCACCGCCACTGCGATGGCGAACTCGCCCGCTATGTCGATGTCGAAACGGGCTCAGAGATCGAGCCCATCGCAATCGATGCGGTTACGGGTGCAAAGCTCGGAACGCGGGCAATGCGGCTGAGTGCTGGCCAGGAACGGAATTCGGCAACCCATAAAGATGCTTGAGGGCATAGCGCCCTCGGCACTGACGGAAGGGGTGAGCCGACGGGCGGCCCGCCTATTTCTCCAGCGTCGCCACCACCTCGACATGCGAGGTCCAGAGGAACTGGTCGATCGGCGTCACCCCGGTGATCCGGTAGCCGCCCTCGACGAGGATCGCCAGGTCGCGCGCCAGCGTCAGCGGATTGCAGCTGACGGCCACGATCCTCTTCACCGCTGAGCGGGCAAGCTCCTTGCACTGGAATTCGGCACCGGCCCGCGGCGGATCGAAGACGACGGCGTCATAGGGCTTGAACTCCTGCGTCATCAACGGGCGGCGGAAGAGATCACGCTTCTCGATGGTCACCGGCTTCAATCCAGGAGTGTTGCGGGCGGCATGATCGAGGGCGGCGAGCGCCTTTGCCTCGGCTTCGACGGCATGCACGCGGCCGATCCGCGCCAGCCGCAGCGAGAACGTGCCGGAGCCGGCAAAGAGATCGGCGATCCGCTTCGCCTTGCCGGCATGGGCAAGCACCAGCTCGGCCATCGCTTCTTCCGCCGGCTTGGTCGCCTGGGTGAAGCCGCCCGGCGGCGGTGAAACCTGAATGCTGCCGAAATCGACGAGCGGCTTCGACGGCTCGATGAGGATTTCGCCGTTCAGCGAAACACGGGCGATGCCGCGCAGGCCGAGCACGGTCTCAACCGCCTTGCGCCGCTGCGGATCGGACAGTTTCTTCACCTCGTCGACCGCAATGTCGAGGCCGGAAAGCGTTTCGAGCACGGAGACGCGAAAGGGTTCGGCATTGGTCGCCAGCGCGGCGGCAATGGCCCGGATCGCCGGTAGCCGGGCGATGATCCCTGCCGACGAGATCGGACATTCCTCGATGGCGACGATATGATGGCTTTCGGCCTGGTTGAAACCAACAAGCATGTCCTTCTCGGTCTTGCGCGCCGCAAACACCACGCGCCGGCGCTCGCCCGGCCGGGCCGGAACGATCTCGCCAACCTCAGGCGTCAGCCCCTTCGATTTCAGCGCATCGATGACCAGCTGGCGCTTGAAGGCGCGGTATGGCGCATCTGCCATATGCTGCAGCGTGCAGCCGCCGCAGGTGCCGTTGACGCCATCCAGGCCGAAATGTCGACAGGGCGGCTCCTGCCGGTCGGGCGAGGGCGTCGTGATCGACATGATCGTGCCCTGGCTTTTGACGCGGGCGATCGCCACCGTTTCCCCCGGTAGAGAAAACGGCACATAGACAGGGCCGCCGGCATTGCTGGCGATACCGTCGCCCTGGGCGCCGAGCTTCTCGATCGTGACGGTTTCGGTGCTCACGGTTTCAATCCTGCCAGAAGAAATTCCTGATTGCCGTCGCCGCCGGAAATCGGGGAGGGGATGAGGCCGAGGCTGTTCCAGCCCATGTCCTCGGTGAACCAGCGCGCAAGCTCCGCAGCGACGGCGGGAGCCGACGCGGGATCCTTCAACAGTCCGCCCTTGCCGATCGCTTCGCGCCCGGCCTCGAACTGCGGCTTGACCAGCAGCACGGCGACAGTACCCGGCTCGGCGATCTCGAGAGCCGGCGCCAGTGCCAGCTTCAGCGAGATGAAAGAGACATCGGAAACGATGAACGTGGCGGGATCACCGATATCCTCTGCCGTCAGATTGCGGGCATTGAGGCCTTCTTTGTTCGTGACACGCGGATCGCCTGAAATGCGCGGGTGCATCTGCCCATGGCCGACATCGATCGCGGTGACATGCACGGCACCGCGTTGCAGCAGCACCTCGGTGAAGCCGCCGGTGGACGCGCCGATATCCAGACAGTGATGGCCGGCGGGATCGAGCTGGAAATGATCGAGGGCTGCGGCAAGCTTCAGCGCGGCGCGCGAGACATAGTCCTGCGCCGGGTCGTCGATCTCGATCTCAGCGTCGTCGCCGAAGACCGCCCCGGCTTTCGTTATGACCTGGCCGGCGATCCTGACGGTGCCGCGTTGCACGGCGTCGCGAGCCCGCGAGCGGCTGGCGAAAAGGCCGCGGGAGACGAGAAGTTGGTCGAGGCGTTGGCTGTTTTGATCGGACATCGGCTGTGAATGACCGGCAAAGCCGCCGGTTGCAAGCATTTTGTTCCAGACAGCGTCATTGACCCTCGAAAGCTTTCGGCGATAATCCTGCCGCGGCGATCACGGGGCGGCCGCAGACACGGGGGTGTTTTATGCTGAAGCTCTTCACTCTTCTCGTCGCGGCGGGGATCGCAGCCCCCACGCTGGCGAACGACACCATGGCCGAGGTCAAGACCGGCGGGCTGATTTTTGCCCAGTCCGACGATGTCAGCATGGCGGAGGAAAATCTCTTCATCTCCGCTTCGCAAGTGCGTGTCGACTACGTGTTCGAGAATACGTCCGACAAGGATGTCGAAAGCCTGGTCGCCTTCCCGATGCCCGATATATCAGGCCAGGTGGACAACAACTCCGCCATCTCCGACTACGACAGCGACAATTTCCTGCATTTCTCCACCGTGCAGGATGGTAGGCCGATCACCGCCAAGCTGCAGCAGCGCGTCGTCTCGCTCGGCATCGACGTCACCGACGAGCTGGCCAAAAACGGCATTCCCGTCCTGCCTTACAGCCAGAAGACCCGCGACGCGCTCGCCAAGCTTCCCGAAACCGTCCGGAAGGACTGGATCGCCCGCGGCCTGATTTATCCCATGACCGACGCCGATGTCGTGCCGCTCTGGACGCTCCGCTCGACCTATTGGTGGCGCACCACCTTTCCGGCCAAAAAGAAGGTCAGCGTCGAGCATCGCTACCAGCCGGCCGTCGGCGGCACCGTCGCCATCAGCTTTCTCGAAAACGGCGAGCCGAAGGGCGAACGCTTCGAGGAATATTCCCGCAAATACTGCCTCGACGCAGATTTCGTCCGGGTTGCCCAGCAGCATGTCCGGGAAGCCGAGGCCGGCGGCGCCAACTATACCGAAAGCTGGATCTCCTATGTGCTGTCGACCGGCGCCAACTGGGCGGGACCGATCCGGCGCTTCCAGCTGACGATCGACAAGGGCAAGCCCGGCAGTCTCATCAGCTTCTGCGGCAGCAACGTCGAGAAAATCGGCCCGACGACCTTCCGGATGACCGCCGAGGATTTCGATCCCGCCAAGGACTTCGACATCCTCGTCCTCAATCCGCCGGAAGCGGAACCGAAGCAGCCTTGATTTAAGCATTTTAATCACGGCCCTGATCTTTGTTGCGGCGCACAATTTAAACAAATTTAAAGCCCGCCCGCATAGGTTCGGTTCGATTGCGGCGGTTCATTTGAACCGCTTCGTGCCATGAAGGCAAAGGCGTCTGCACGCCGATCATGTTCCCAATTCAAAAAAGGCCTTGCGGTTGCGACTCGCGCGCGACCGGCCTTTCGCCGCGTCGACTGCCGTCAGGAGAAATTCACCGATGTCCGCCAAAAACATATCCTTGAACGGGAAGCTTGCGGCCACGTTCGCAGCCCTCATTCTGATTTTCGTCGCTGTCTCCGCCTTCGTTTATTCCAAGGCGACGGCGTCGGCGTCAGCGTCAGCCGAGCAGGAAAAGTCCGAGCTGCTCGTCAACCAGATCGACGATGCGCTGCAGGCGATGCTCGAGCAGGCCGTCAACCTGCGCGGCTTTATCCTGTTCCGCAGCGACAGCACCTATGGCGATGTCTTCGCCAATCGCGAGCGCATGCTGAAGGCGATTGCCGCCGCCAGGCAGACGGCGGGAGCCGAGCCGCAGCTGGTCGAGATGATCGACGGCATGCAGAAGGCCGCCGACCTCTATTTCCATGAACTTGCCGAGCCGCAGACCAAGGCGCGCAAGGAAACCGACATGCCGATCGAAGAGATCATCAAGATCGGCGTCAACGCCACCAAGGGCCAGCTCGACGGCTTCCGCCAGGCCTCGGCCAAGATCAAGGCCAGCGCCCGCGAAAAGTCCGATGCGCTGGCTGAAATCCGCGCCGATGCCAACAGCGATCTGAAGACGACGCTGCTTGCCGGCGGTATCGTCGCCTCGCTCGCCGCCGCCGTGCTCGCCTGGTTGATGTCGCGCACCATCGTCCGCCCGATCGTCGGCATGACCGGAGCCATGGATCGCCTCGCCGGCGGTGAGCACGATATCGAGGTCCCGGCGACCGACCGCGGCGACGAAGTCGGCCGCATGGCCCAGTCGGTGCTGGTCTTCAAGCAGGCGGCGATCGAGAAGCTGCGCCTTGCCGGCGAGACCGACCGCATGCGTGATGACGCCGAACGCCAGCGCCGGGCAGGCGACGAGCAGAAGGCCCGCGAGGAAGGCGAGATCCGCCATGCCATCGACGCTCTGGCGGGCGGCCTTGCCGAGCTTGCCAATGGCGATATGGCCGGCCGTCTCCAGACGCCGTTTGCGCCGCAATATGACAGCCTGCGCAATGACTTCAACCATGCCGTCGAAAAGCTGCAGGCAGCCCTGCAATCAGTCGGCCGCAACGCCTCGGCGATCAATGCCGGCGCCGGCGAAATCCGCTCGGCCGCCGACGATCTCGCCCACCGCACCGAACAGCAGGCTGCCGCCGTCGAACAGACCGCCGCAGCGCTCGAGCAGGTGACGACGACCGTCCGCGACAGCGCCAAGCGCGCCGAGGATGCCGGCAATCTCGTCGAGCGCACCCGCCTTGGTGCCGAAAAATCCGGCGAAGTCGTCCGCAAGGCGGTCTCCGCCATGCAGCAGATCGAAAAGTCCTCGGGCGAAATCTCCAACATCATCGGCGTCATCGATGACATCGCCTTCCAGACCAACCTGTTGGCTCTGAACGCCGGCGTCGAAGCCGCCCGCGCCGGCGATGCCGGCAAGGGCTTTGCCGTCGTCGCTCAGGAAGTGCGCGAGCTTGCTCAGCGCTCGGCCAAGGCGGCCAAGGAGATCAAGGCGCTGATCACCACCTCGGGCGAACAGGTCGTTGCCGGCGTCTCCCTCGTCGGCGAGACCGGCAAGGCGCTGGAAGCGATCGTCGCCGAAGTGCAGGAGATCAACCGTAACGTCAGCGCCATCGTCACCGCCACCCGCGAACAGTCGATCGGCCTGCAGGAGATCAACACCGCCGTCAACAACATGGACCAGGGCACCCAGCAGAATGCCGCCATGGTCGAGGAGCAGACCGCGGCAAGCCATGCGCTCGCTCAAGAAGCAAGTGCGCTGGATGAATTGCTGCGCCAGTTTAAGCTCGGCCAGACGAGGCCGGATGCCGCAGCATCGCGCGCCACCGTCGCCGCCCCCAACGCCCGCCCGGTCGCCTCGCCAGCCCGCGCCCTGACCCGCACGGTGGCCAAGGCCTTTGGCGGCAGGCAGGCAACGGCCGCAGCTGCGGTGCAGGAGGACTGGACGGAGTTCTGAGAGGGCGCTCTTCTTCGAAAGAGGACGTCAAATGCAGAGGGCGGTGCAGTGGATGCGCCGCCCTTTTTCATGGTGATATGGCCATTGTGGAGCTCGCGGCCCCCTCATCCGCCCTACGGGCACCTTCACCCCAAGGGGAGAAGGGGGAATCGCGACGTTGCCGCAAATCTCTTCTCCCCTCGGGGAGAGCGACTGTCTTATTTGTCAAGCGTTTTGCCATGGTCGTCCGTCCCTGATGATGGCATTGAGGATGGTGAGCAGCTTGCGCATAGTTGCGACGGTTGCGACGATCTTGGGCTTGCCGGCC
>NZ_JABDWE010000034.1:0-28774 GCF_019685125.1 Rhizobium sp. NZLR10
CGGCAACCGGCACGTCCTTCCAGGCAAAACCTTCCTTCGACAGATCCTGCTTCAAAACGTTCAGCGCCGCTGCCTCGCCGCCAGACGTCCACCAGTGCAGCATCTGAACTTCTTTTACGTCAGCTGCCTGGGCGCCACCGAGGCCAGCCATCATCACGACGGCAATCGCCGCCGAGCTCAAAAACTTGCGCATGAATTTCCTCCCATTTGAAAATCGGCGGCGGGCCCTCCCTGCCGCCCGATGTTTTCCGCCGTTGCAGCGGTCGACATACGGCCGCGCTCCTCCGCGCGGTTGATAATTTAAAACGTTATAAGCGTGTAGTCGTCAAGCCCTTTCTCGACTCCCGAGAAAAATATGGTTATTTCACTATATATCTGATTTAGTTCGCTAAATTTTAAACAACTAACAAACCGTTAAAATTTAAAACGTTTTCATTCGTTGATTGCACCCTGGACTCATCATGTTATTGTATCCGCAATTCCAGCATGGAAAGCCCAGAGTGACCGAACCGTCCCGGCCGCAACGCGGCGAAAATCTCGAGATCACCCATAAGCGCAGCAAGCCGACCTTGCGAACGATCGCCACGATTGCCGGCCTTGCGGTGACGACGGTGTCACGGGCGCTCTCCGATGCGCCGCAGATTTCGCTGGAAACCCGCCAACGCGTCCACCGTATCGCCCGCGAGATCGGCTATCTCCCTGATCGGGCCGCGCAGCGTCTGAAGACAGGCCGTACCAATGTCATCGCCATCCTGCTCGATTCGCACGAGGAGGTCGTCGGTTTCAGCACCTCGATCATGTACGGTATCGCCAAGGCGCTGAAAGAAACCTCCTATCATCTCGTCGTCGCCCCGAACTTCCTGTCGACGACCGATGTCGAGGCGGCCGAATACATTATCCGCAACCACCTTGCCGACGGGCTGATCTTCACCCGAACCGAACCGCTCGACGCCCGCGTTCGCCTGCTGCTCGAAACCGGCTTTCCCTTCATCTGTCATGGCCGCACCGAATTTTCGACGCCGCATCCTTATGTCGACTACGACAATTTCACCTTTGCCTATGAGGCGACGCGCCGGCTGATCGCCAAGGAGCGCAGAAAGGTGGCGGTGATCCTGCCGCCGAAACGGCTGACCTTCTGCCAGCATATCCTGCACGGCTTCATGACCGCGGTGCGCGAGGCAGGCATCGCCTACGAGATCCCCGAAGCGGTCGATCTCGATACGCCGGCGGACGTGCTGCGCGATTTCATCTGCAGCCGCGCCGTCGCCGCGGATGCTCCCGAAGGGTTCATCTGTCCCGGCGAAGTCTCGGCTCTCGCCGTCATCAGCGGCATGAGCGACGCCGGCCGGACGCTCGCTGTCGATTACGATATCGTCGCCAAGGAAACGTCCCGCCTTCTTACCCAGCTGCAGCCGAAGGTCGATACGATTCACGAGGATCTCACAGCGGCCGGCGAGGATCTGGGGCGCATGCTGCTGCAGCGCATCAACAATTCCGATGCCCAGGATCTGCACCTGCTGCTGCCGCCGCAGATCAACTTTCCGATCGGCTAAACCCAACTCTGAAGCCTGGCGTCTTAAAACTATTTCCCTGACGCGTGATTTGCCCTAAAAGCACGCCGTAATCCGGTCGCAGCCCACCCGGTCAAAACAAGGGAATCCAAAATATGAAGACCATCGTCGTCTGCTCCGGCGGACTCGACTCCGTTTCGCTTGCGCACAAGATAGCAGCGGAAGAACAGCTTATCGGCCTCGTCTCCTTCGACTACGGCCAGCGCCATCGCAAGGAACTCGACTTCGCCGCGCGGTGCGCGGAACGCCTTGCCGTTCCCCATCATGTCATCGACATCGCAGCCATCGGCGGCCATCTCAGCGGATCGGCCCTGACCGACGATATCGAGGTTCCGGATGGCCACTATGCCGAGGAGAGCATGAAGGCCACTGTCGTGCCGAACCGCAATGCCATCATGCTGGCCATCGCATTCGGCTTAGCGGCCGCGCAGAAGGCAGATGCCGTTGCTGTTGCCGTGCATGGCGGCGACCACTTCATTTACCCCGACTGCCGCCCGGGCTTCATCGACGCCTTCCAGCGCATGCAGAACGAAGCGCTGGAAGGTTATGCCAGCGTCAAACTGCTTGCACCTTATGTCAACGTTTCCAAAGCGGCGATCGTGACCGACGGCGGGAAACACGGCACACCCTTTGCGGAAACCTGGTCTTGCTACAAAGGCGGCAGCCTCCATTGCGGCCGCTGCGGAACCTGCGTGGAACGCCGCGAAGCTTTCCATCTTGCCGGCGTGCCCGATCCGACGGAATACGACGACGATGACTTCTGGAAAGCGGCCGTGTCGCAATATTCCGCCACGGAGGTGCGTTGATGTACCGCATCACCAAGGAGTTTCATCTCTCCGCCTCGCACCAGCTGGATCACCTGCCTGCCGACCATCAATGTGCCAGGCTCCACGGCCACAACTACGTAGTGGTCGTCGAACTCGCCGCCGAAAACCTGAATGATGACGGCTTCGTTCGCGACTATCACGACCTTTCGCCGCTCAAGCGCTATATCGACGAAGCCCTCGATCATCGACATCTGAACGAGGTCTTCGGCCATTCGAAAGTCACCTCCGAATTCCTGGCCAGGCATTTTTACGACTGGTGCAAACAGCGCTTCCCCGAGACATCATCGGTGCGCGTCAGCGAGACGCCGAAGACGTGGGCGGAGTACAGGCCGTGAGCGGCGAGATCATCCGTGTCAGCGAGATCTTCGGCCCGACCATACAGGGCGAAGGCCAGTTGATCGGGGTGCCGACGGTGTTCGTCAGGACAGGCGGCTGCGACTACCGCTGCTCCTGGTGTGACAGTCTTCACGCGGTCGACAGCACGTTCCGGGATCAGTGGAGTGCCATGTCCGCCGAGGCGATCTGGCAGGAGGTCACGAAGCTCTCCGGAGGCAGGCCGCTGACGATTTCCCTTTCCGGAGGCAACCCGGCGATTCAGCCACTGGGGCCATTGATCGAGCTCGGCCATTCCCGAGGATACCGTTTCGCGCTGGAAACGCAGGGAAGCGTAGCGCGGGACTGGTTTCGCGATCTCGACATGCTGGTCTTGAGCCCCAAGCCGCCATCAAGCGGAATGTCGACCGATTGGGAGCAGGTGGACGACTGTATTCGGCTCGCCGCCGGCGGGCCGGAGATCACATTGAAGATCGTCGTCTTCGACGATACCGACTACCTCTTCGCGCAACAGGTGGGCGAGCGCTATCCCGATATTCCCTTGTTCCTTCAGCCGGGCAACCATACGCCGCCACCGCCCGATGATGACGACGCACGCGTCGATATCGACGGCGTGATGGATCGGATGCACTGGCTCATCGAGAAAGTGACGGCTGACCGGTGGTTTTCAATCCGCGTGCTGCCGCAACTGCATGTGCTGCTTTGGGGAAACAAACGGGGGGTATGAGCCTGCCTGCGCTATCCCTCCGGAAAGGCGAAGACATCGACAGGCTCGCCGAGCCCGCGTAGCGGGAAGGTGCCGAGGCTGTCCATATCTTTCGCGCAGCCCGCCATTTCGATGAAGGCCCGCGACAGCAGCACCGGGCGCTTGACCTCCTTGGTCAAGCTTTCCAGCCGCGAAGCAATATTGACCGCCGGCCCGATAACGGTGAAGTCCAGCCGTCGGCGGGAGCCGATATTGCCATACATGACGTCGCCGACATGGACGCCGACACCGTAGCGCAGAGGTTCGCGCCCCATGCGAATATGCTCCTCGTTCAATTCAGCCATCGCCGCCTGCCCCTCGCGGATCGCCTGCAGCAGATCGAGGCAGGCCGCCTCCTTGGCGAGAGGGAAGATCGCCAGCAATCCGTCTCCCATGAACTTCAGAATCTCGCCGCCATACCGTTCGACCGGGTCCGAGATCGCATCGAAATAATCGTTCAGCAGATGGATGACGTCATCACGCGGCCAGAGATCGGAGATCGCCGTAAAATCGCGCAGATCGCAGATCATGATCGCCGCGCCGACGGTGGCGCCACTGCCGCGCGTCGTCACGCCCGACAGGATCTGCTCGCTCGCATGCGGCCCCACATAGGTCTGCAGCAGCGTGCGCGCCATGATGTTCTTCAGCCTGATTTCACTGACAAGCGTCAACGCCGGCAAGAGATCGCGCAGGAAATCGACGTGCTTACTCGCAAAACCGCCCGCCCGGCTGGTGGAAAACGTCACGACGTGCCGTTTGCCGAAAGTATGCTCGAGCGGCCAGGCGATATATTCGGTAAGGCCATCGTCATGCAGTTCCTGATAGAATGAATCGCCGTCGGTTATGCTTTCCAGCTGCCTGCGAACCTCCTCGGTACCCTGGTGGATCGCGTTGATGGGACTCGTCAGGAACTCCGGCGTGTTTTCGACGCCATAGGCGAATGTATCGATCTTCGCCTCCGCCAGTCCCTCCTTCCAGAGAATGCGGGCACCGATCCATTGCGGGTGGTTCACCCTGAAATGCAGCGTCGCCCGCGCCACCGGCACCCCAGCCGCCAGCAGCTTCCCGCACATCTGCACCAGGATATTGTCGATGAAGCGCTCCGCGCGCGTCTCGTTCACCAGCCAGTCGAGAATCCGTCTCCTGCGGATCGGCCAGACGCCTTCGTCCGCTTCGGCGGCAGTTCCGGCCTTGTTTGGAAAAGACGACATTAAAAACTCCGCTACGCCACATCATCGGCGAGGATCGACTTCATTTCCGCTGAATGTGGGCGATGGGGAAGCAAATGATAAGGGCCCGACTGCGATAAAGCCTCAGAAATCCCAGTCCTCGTCCTCGGTCGCGACAGCCTTGCCAATCACATAGGAGGAACCGGAGCCGGAGAAGAAGTCGTGGTTCTCGTCGGCATTCGGCGAAAGCGCCGAGAGGATCGCCGGATTGACCTTGCAGGCCTCGGCCGGGAAAAGCGCCTCGTAGCCGAGGTTCATCAGCGCCTTGTTGGCATTGTAATGCAGGAATTTCTTGACGTCCTCGGTCAGCCCGACTCCGTCATAGAGCGCTTCGGTATATCGAGCCTCGTTGTCGTAGAGTTCGAGCAGCAGGTCGAAGACGAAATCTTTGATCTCTTGCCGCCTCTCCTCGCTGAGCCGCTCCAGCCCGCGCTGGAACTTGTAGCCGATATAATAACCGTGCACCGCTTCGTCACGGATGATCAGCCGGATCATGTCGGCCGTGTTGGTGAGCTTGGCGCGGCTTGACCAGTACATCGGCAGGTAGAAGCCGGAGTAGAACAGAAAGCTTTCGAGGAAGACGCTGGCGACCTTCTTTTTCAACGGGTCGCCGGAGCGATACTGCTCCATGATCAGCGCCGATTTCCGTTGCAGAAATTCGTTTTCCTCCGACCAGCGATAGGCATCGTCGACATCGGGCGTCGAGCACAGCGTCGAAAAGATCGAGGAATAGGAGCGCGCATGCACCGCCTCCATGAACGAGACGTTGGAAAGCACCGCCTCCTCATGCGGCGTTGCCGCATCCTCCATTAGCCTGATGGAGCCGACGCCGTTCTGGATGGTGTCGAGCAGCGTCAGCCCGGTGAAGACCCGGATAGTGAGCTGCTGCTCGGCCGGCGTCAGCGTCGCCCAGGATGGAATGTCGTTGGAAAGCGGCACTTTCTCCGGCAGCCAGAAATTGCCGGTCAACCGGTTCCAGACTTCGAGATCCTTGTCGTCCTCGACCCGGTTCCAGTTGATGGCGCGCACGCGGGACGCCGGTTTGATTTGCATGTTCATGAAGTTTCCCGGTCGGTTAGAGCGTGCAGGAGACACAGCCCTGCACCTCGGTGCCGGACAGCGCCATCTGGCGAAGGCGGATGTAGTAGATCGTCTTGATGCCCTTCTTCCAGGCATGGATCTGCGCCTTGTTGATGTCGCGGGTCGTTGCCGTGTCGCGGAAGAATAAGGTCAGCGACAGGCCTTGATCGACATGCTGGGTCGCCGCCGCATAGGTGTCGACGATCTTCTCCGGCCCGATCTCATAGGCGTCCTGATAATAATCGAGATTGTCGTTGGTCATGAACGGCGCCGGATAATAGACGCGGCCGATCTTGCCTTCCTTGCGGATTTCGATCTTCGAGACGATCGGATGGATCGAAGAGGTCGAGTGGTTGATGTAGGAGATCGACCCTGTCGGCGGTACTGCCTGCAGATTCTGGTTATAGAGACCGGAAGTCATCACCGCCTTCTTGAGAGCCGCCCAGTCCTCCTGCGTCGGAATATCGATGCCGGCAGTTTCGAACAGCGTCCTAACTTTCTCCGTCGCTGGCTTCCATTCCTGGCTCGTATATTTGTCGAAATATTCGCCGGAGGCATATTTCGAATTTTCGAAGCCCTTGAAGCTCGTGCCGCGTTCGACCGCGAGGAGGTTCGAGGCGCGGATTGCGTGGTAGGTCACCGTATAGAAATAGATATTGGTGAAATCGACGCCTTCCTCTGAGCCGTAAAAGATGCGTTCGCGGGCGAGATAACCGTGCAGGTTCATCTGCCCGAGGCCGATCGCATGGCTCTCGTCATTGCCCTTTTCGATCGAGGGAACCGAGGAGATATGGCTCATGTCGGACACGGCCGTCAGCGCCCGGATCGAGGTCTCGATCGTCTTGCCGAAATTGGCGGAATCCATCGCCGCGGCGATGTTCAGCGAGCCGAGATTGCAGGAAATATCCTTGCCGAGATGCTTGTAGGAGAGGTCGTCATTGTAGTCGCTCGCCTCGCTCACCTGCAGAATCTCCGAGCAGAGATTGCTCATCGAAATGCGCCCGGCGATCGGGTTCGCCCGGTTCACCGTGTCCTCGAACATGAGGTAGGGATAACCGCTCTCGAACTGGATTTCGGCGATCACCTGAAAGAATTCGCGCGCCTTGATCTTCTTCTTGGCGATGCGGGCGTCTGCCACCATCTCCCGGTAGTTTTCCGTCACCGAAATCTCGGTGAAGGGCACGCCATAGACGCGCTCGACGTCATAGGGCGAGAACAGGTACATGTCCTCGTTATTCCTCGCGAGTTCGAAGGTGATGTCAGGCACGACGACGCCGAGCGACAGCGTCTTGATGCGGATCTTCTCGTCGGCATTTTCGCGCTTGGTGTCGAGAAAACGCATGATATCGGGGTGATGGGCGTTGAGATAGACCGCGCCCGCGCCCTGGCGCGCGCCCAGTTGATTGGCATAGGAGAAGCTGTCTTCGAGCAGCTTCATCACCGGAATGATGCCCGACGACTGGTTTTCGATCTGTTTGATCGGCGCGCCGGCCTCGCGGATGTTCGTCAAAGACAGCGCCACGCCGCCGCCGCGCTTCGACAGCTGCAGCGCCGAATTGATCGACCGGCCGATCGATTCCATATTGTCCTCGACGCGCAGCAGGAAGCAGGAGACGAGCTCGCCGCGCTGTTTCTTGCCGGCATTAAGGAAGGTCGGCGTCGCCGGCTGGAAACGGCCGGAAATGATCTCCTCGACCACGTCGCGGGCAAGTGCCTCGTGCCCACGCGCCAAGGCCAGCGCCACCATGCAGATACGATCTTCGTAGCGTTCGAGATAACGCTTTCCGTCGAAGGTCTTCAACGTATAGCTGGTGTAATATTTGAAGGCGCCGAGGAAGGTCGGAAAGCGGAACTTCTTGGCATAGGCCTGGTCGAACAGGTCACGCACGAAATTGAAGGAATACTGGTCGAGAACCTCCTGCTCATAATAACCCTCGGTCACGAGGTAATCGAGCTTTTCCCGGAGATTGTGAAAGAACACCGTGTTCTGGTTCACATGCTGCAAAAAATACTGCTTCGCCGCCATGCGGTCCTTGTCGAGCTGGATCCTCCCCTCGTCGTCATAGAGGTTCAACATCGCGTTCAGCGCGTGGTAGTCGAGCGCTTCCGCCGCTTTCAAAGGGCGTTCGCCGGCGGGATGAGCAAAAGTGTTATGCGGTTTTGCGCCCGCATCCCGCGTCAGAGTTGTTCCCGTGTCCAAAATCGTTCCATTCCGTGTTTAACGTTGGCGACATCCGCTTCGGTGCCCAGCAGCTCGAACCTATAGAGGTACGGCACTTGGCATTTCTGTGAGATCACGTCGCCGGCGAGCCCATATGTCTCGCCGAAATTGCTGTTGCCCGCGGCGATCACGCCGCGGATGTGTCCTCGGCTCTCCGCATCGTTGAGGAAACGGATAACCTGCTTGGGAACGGCCCCCTTGCCCCCGTCGCCACTGTAGGTCGGCACAACAAGCACAAAGGGTTCACGGATACGGAATGCGTCTGCGGCACCTGTTGGAATGCGCGCCGCGCACATTCCAAGCTTGGCGACGAACCGATGGGTATTCTCGGACCGGCTGGAATAATAGACGATCAGCCCCATCGTTCGGCCTCGATCAGGAGAGCGCGCTGATCATGTCGGGACGGAAGCCGGCCCAATGCTGCTCGCCGGCGATGACGACGGGCGCCTGCATGTAGCCAAGGCTGCGGACGCGATCGAGCGCTTCGGCATCCTCGGAGATATCGACGATGTCATAAGCGACGCCCAGGCGGTCGAGGGCGCGGTAAGTGGCGGTACATTGGACGCAGGCCGGTTTGCTGTAGACGGTAATGGTCATGATATTCCTCGTGACGACGCGATTGGGACGCAGGGCATCGATCGGAAATCTCGCGATATCCGTCGAAACATTCTCTGATGGTTTGAACGATGCGGCCTGTTCAGCCGCCGGGCGTGATCCGCCCTCTGCTTAGCGCGGGTTGCGGCCTGAACTGAGATACTGACATGACTTCACCCCGAAGTGGCTCATGCGGAGGATCGAGCGGCCTTGCGAAACGCGACGCGGATATCATCCGCAGCCATGCAACGCGACCTTCCGGACTCCCCGCCCGTGGACGTTTTGTTCGAGGCAGGTCTCCTGGCTCACGGGTCAAAGCATCCTGCCCAGCCTTCCCGGAGCATTATGCTCCAGTGGCCTGAAATCGGACAGTTGCTCGCCGCTTACAGTTGCGGGGGCAGCTCCGGCATAGCCGCGCCATAATGGCGCAACGCACCGTATTCCCGTCTTAGCCTGCGATTCTCACGAATCGAAGGAACCTCGAACACTAGATATGGTACGCGAATCCAAATTCGCGTCAATGGATGGTTTGTGCATTGCGTTACGGCAGGTTTGAAATCACTGCATTCCTGTGAAAAACAGGGATAACGAAAGCTTAAGGAAAACAGGCGGTGGACAAGGCTCGAACGAAGAGAGCCGGTCTATGGCCGCTCTCAGTTTCATGACAAACCTCCCTCTCCGCCTCATCCTCGGCCTTGTGCCGCGGATCTACTGCCTATCGACCGGAGGCAGATGCCCGGGACAAGCCCGAGCATGACGAAAGAGGGGTTGGCGTCCGTTGTCAGCGGTCTACGGTGACGAGCGCCGCAAGGACGTTATCGGATGTTTACATCCTTACTCGAAGCAATCGCAGCGCGTTGATCGTCACCAGCACGGTGGCGCCGGTATCGGCGAGGATCGCCGGCCAGAGGCCGGTGATGCCGGCAATCGTCGTCACCAGGAACACCGCTTTCAGGCCGAGCGCGATGGTAATATTCTGCAGGATATTGCGCATCGTGCGTTTGGACAATTCGATCATCCTTGCCACGTCGCCGACGCGCCCGTGCAGCACGGCGGCATCCGCGGTCTCCAGCGCCACGTCGGTGCCGCCGCCCATGGCAATGCCGATATCGGCTGCGGCCAGCGCCGGCGCGTCGTTGATGCCGTCGCCGACCTTGGCGACGACGAAGCCCTCGCGCTTCAATTCGACGACGACCCGCTGCTTGTCCTCAGGCATCATCTCGCCGCGCCAGTCGATGCCGAGCATGCCGGCAACGGCTGCCGCCGTCCGCTTGTTGTCGCCTGTCAGCATCATCGCCTTGACGCCGGCTGATTTGAGCGTGGCAAGCCCGGCCTGCGCGTCCTCGCGCGGTTCGTCGCGCATGGCGATCAGCCCGGCCGCAACATTGTTGACCAGCAGCACCGAGACGCTCTTGCCCTCGTCGTTCAGGTCAGTGATGCGTGCCTCCTGTTCAGCACCGAGTGCGCCGCGTTCGCGGGCAGCGGGCGGCGACAAAAGATCCAGCGCCTCGCCGCCGGCTTTGCCGCTGACCCCCTTTCCCGGCAGCGCCTCCAGTTCGAAGGCCGGCGGCATGGGAACGCCGTCCGCCTTGGCGCGGTTGAGGATCGCCAGCGCCAGGGGATGGCTGGAGCCCTGCTCCAGCACCGCCGCGCGCGACAAGACTTGCGCCTCGCTCAATCCGAAAGAAATGATATCAGTCACCTGAGGTTTGCCTTCCGTCAGCGTGCCCGTCTTGTCGAAGGCGACCATCGTCACCTTGCCGAGCGTTTCCAGCACCGCGCCGCCCTTCATCAGCAGCCCGCGCCGCGCACCCGAAGAAAGCGAGGCGGCGATCGCCGCCGGCGTCGAGATGACAAGCGCGCAGGGGCAGCCGATCAAGAGGATGGCAAGGCCCTTATAGATCCATTCGCCCCACGACCCACCGAACAACAGCGGCGGAACGATCGCGACAAGTGCGGCGACCACCACCACGCCGGGCGTGTAATAGCGCGAGAACCGATCGATGAAGCGTTCGGTCGGCGCCTTCGATTCCTGCGCTTCCTCCACCAGCTTGACGATACGGGCGATGGTATTGTCGGCTGCGGCCGCGGTGACGCGAACCCTGAGCACCGCATCGCCATTCACGGTTCCGGCAAACACAACGGCATCGACGCCCTTGCGCACCGGCGTACTCTCGCCCGTCACCGGCGCCTCATCGATCGCGCTCTCGCCTGAAATGATAACGCCGTCCGCCGAGATACGATCGCCAGGACGCACCATGATAATCGCGCCGACGGCAAGGCTTTCCGCCGGCACCTCCCGCGTCTGGCCATTGTCTTCGAGCAGCGCGCTCTTCGGCACCAGGGCCGTCAGCGACTGGATGCTTTCGCGCGCCTTGCCCGCAGCCACCCCTTCCAGCAATTCGCCGACGAGGAACAGGAACACGACAGTTGCCGCCTCTTCGCCTGCATTGATGATGACCGCGCCGACGGCGGCGATCGTCATCAGCATCTCGATCGAAAACGGCGTGCCGGAGAGAGCCGCCATGACGGCGCGCCGCGCGATCGGCACCAGCCCGACCAGCATGGCCACGATGAAGGCATAGGATGCGATCGCCGGCACCAGATGGTCGATAGCATAGGCAGCAACGAGTGCGGCACCCGAAAGGATGGTCAGCCGCCCCTTCTTGCTCTGCCACCAGGGACCGGTCATCGGCGCATGGTCGTGCCCATGCAGCCCCTCGATTTCCTTCTGGCCATGGTCGTGGTCATGATCGTGACCTGCGTGATCATGGCTGGCATGATCGTGATCTCCATGGTCATGGCCCGCATGATCGCCATGATCATGTCCGTGGTCGTGATGATCGTGTGCGCCGTGGCCTTTCGCCGGCGTCGTGCTTCCGGCAAAGGGCGAGACCGAATAGCCGAGCCCCGTCACCTTCTTCTCGATCGCCTTGAGATCGCTGTTGCCGTCGTGCCGGACGGTCATCGTTCCCGCCATCACCGAGACCGAAACATCGGCGACACCCGCCACGCGCCTGACGGCCGTGTCGATCTTGGTCGCGCAGGCGGCGCAATCCATACCGCCAACCCGGTATCGTGTCTCGTTCGTCTCAGCCATGAACCGCTTCCTTGTCAAACAGAAGCATCCCTCCTACATCCTCTAGCGGCTAGAGGTGCAAGAGGAAAATCATGAAAAAGATCACGATCGGCGAAGCTGCACGCCAAAGCGGCGTCAAGGTGCCGACGGTGCGCTATTATGAGAGCATCGGCCTGCTTGCGGCCCCGAGCCGCAGCGAAGGCAACCAGCGCTCCTTCGAGCCTGCCGATATCAACCGCCTCGCCTTCATCCGCCACGCCCGTGAATTGGGCTTCGAAATCGAGGCCATCCGCGCGCTGCTCACGCTGCAGGATGATCCGCACCAGTCCTGCGCCTCGGCCGATGCCATCGCCAAGGCCCGCCTTATTGAAGTCGAGCAACGCATCCGCAGCCTGATGGCTTTGAAGGCCGAACTGGAAACCATGGTGGAAGGCTGCGGCCACGGCCGCGTCGACCAATGCCGCGTCATCGAGGTTCTCGCCGATCACGGCCAGTGCACCCATCCGCACCACTGATTTCCATCCTTGCAGGCAAGGCGCGCCCGCGCCAAAACTGCACGCAGAAAGAATCAGGCGAAGACATCCATGAACCAGAAGCGGATCGCGATTATCGGTGGCGGCCCGGCCGGCCTTGCGGCTGCCGAGCTGCTTTCGCTGTCCGGCCATGCGGTGACGGTCTATGACGCCATGCCGACCTTCGCTCGCAAGTTCCTGCTGGCCGGAAAGTCGGGTCTCAACATCACCCATTCCGAGGACTATGGCCGTTTCACCACGCGCTTCGGTGCGGCAGCCGCCCGCCTGCGCCCCGCGCTTGATGCCTTTACCCCCGATGATATCAGAGATTGGGCAGCAGAGCTCGGGACAGAGACCTTCGTCGGCTCGTCCGGCCGGGTTTTTCCGAAGGTGATGAAGGCCTCTCCCTTGCTGCGTGCCTGGCTCAGGCGGCTGGAGACGCAAGGGACCACGCTTCGCACCCGCCACCGCTGGATCGGTTTTGCCGAAGAGGGTTTTGCCTTTGAAACGCCCGAGAGGCGGCGCATCGTCGATTGCGACGCGGCCCTGCTGGCGCTCGGCGGCGCAAGCTGGCCGCGCCTCGGCTCGGATGCGCGCTGGCAGCCCTGGCTATCGGAGCGGGGCGTTGATATCGACGCTTTTAAACCCGCCAATTGCGGCTTCGTCGTCGACTGGAGCGAAAGCTTCCGCGCACGTTTCGCCGGCGAGCCGGTAAAATCGGTCACCGCCACATCCGAAGCCGGTACCTTTCCCGGTGAATTCGTCATCACCACAAGCGGTATCGAGGGCAGCCTCGTTTATGCCAATGCCGCAGCACTGCGCGACCGACTGCAGAGCCACGGCGACGCCGCCCTGACACTCGATCTCGCACCGGGCCGAACGGCCGAAAGGCTGACCCGCGACCTGGCGCGGCAGGACGCCAAATCGAGTTTTTCAAACCGCCTGCGCAAGGGCGCGGGCCTCGACGGCGTCAAGGCGGCGCTGCTGCGGGAATTCACGCCGGAGTGTGACCGACGCGACCCCGAACGCCTGGCCGCTATGATCAAGGCCCTGCCGCTTCCGGTTCTCGAAACCCGGCCGATCGGCGAGGCGATCTCCTCGGCCGGCGGCATCCGCTGGAGCGGCATCGACGACAGCTATATGTTGAAGGTGCTGCCCGGCATCTTCGTCGCCGGCGAGATGCTCGACTGGGAGGCGCCGACTGGCGGCTATCTCCTCACTGCCTGCCTGGCGACCGGCCGGGCCGCGGCACGCGGCATCGAAGCCTGGCTGCAAGGCACTGGCGCTCGCCAGCACTGAGGCAGCAAACAAGCCCTTCCTTCGATCAGGCCGAGGCTGGATGAAATGTCATGACAAGGCCGTTCATGCAGTAGCGAAGCCCGGTTGGCTTCGGACCATCATCGAAGACGTGGCCGAGATGGCCGCCACAACGGCCGCAATGGACTGCCGTGCGCGCCATGCCGAACGTCGTGTCGTTGGTGGTGCCGACGGCATGGTCGAGCGGTGCCCAAAAGCTCGGCCAGCCGGTGCCGCTGTCGAATTTGGTCGCCGAGGAAAAGAGCTTTTGGTCGCAGCCGGCACAGGCGAAATTGCCCTTCCGCTCCTCATGCAGCAGGGCGCTGGTGAAGGGAGCCTCCGTCCCCTCCTGACGCAGGATGACAAATTGATCCGTCGTCAGCAGCTTGCGCCATTCCTCCTCGGTGTGCGTCACCGCAAACGTCTCGCCGGCGATCGCCTTGCCGGCCCCCAAGCGAACCGTAAGCGCTCCGAAAGCGGCACCCATCAGCAACAATCGTCTGTTTAACATGGTCGGGATCTCCTCGCCTTGCACATCTGTTTCTGCACAGGATTACGGGCGAGAGCGGTCTTTTGTTACACTCTCTGCGTCCAAACACCGAAATGTGATTCCGCCACCTTCGTCTGGAAAACCCGCACGCTGATGACCGTCAGGGCCGGCTGATTGCAAACCGGCCGCTTTTCCATCAGACTATGCTGAAGTTCCGTGGGAGGAGCAGATGCACGAACACTCAGCACACGCCGAGCATGTCTACACCTCTGCCCAGCGCGATTCCGCCGCGGCGAGTTCCCCCGTTGTCGCCTCCTGGCGGCGATGCATGACCATGCACCAGCTCGCTCCGGAGGACGAACGGGCGCCGCTGCGCGTTACCGATGAAGAATTCCGGCGTGCCCGCGAACAGTCCGGGCAACTGATCGCCAGCGCGACCGAAGAGCTCGATCGTCTCTTTACCACCGTTGGCAAGGCCGGTTGCTGCCTGCTTCTGACCGACAGGAACGGCATTGCATTGGAGCGTCGGGGTGCCGCTGGCGACGACAAGGAGTTCCACGAACTCGGCCTCTGGACCGGCTCCGTCTGGACCGAGGCGAGCATTGGCACCAACGGCATTGGCACCGCCCTTGCCGACGAGCGTGCCGTCGCCATCTTCCGCGATCAACATTTCTTCTGCGCAAATACCAGCCTCAGCTGCACGACGGCGCCGATCCGCGATCATCGTGGCCGGGTGGCCGCAGCCCTCGATATCTCCACCTGCCGTGAAGACGTCAACGAGATGACGCTGACGATCCTGACGCAGACCGTGCGCGATGCGGCAATGCGCATCGAGCTCAACCTCTTCCGCTCGGCCTTTCCCAGCGCCCGTTTCCTGATGGTCCCGGCCGGCGTCAATTCCGGCGCCGCCCTGCTTGCCGTCGACCGGCATGACCTCGTGCTCGGGGCAACACGCGCCGCCCGCATCGCGCTGCAGCTGGACGATAGGCGCATTGCGGCCGGCATTCCGGCCGCCGATGCCCTGCATGAGGCCGGCGTCTCGCAGCAGGAAGAGATCGTCGAAGCGGAAAAGGCAGCCCTGCTGCGGGCGTTGTCGCGCACCAGCGGAAACGTCTCGCAGGCGGCCGCCGCCCTCGGCATAAGCCGCGCCACCCTGCACCGGAAAATGAAGAAGTTCGACCTTCACTGACCAGCCGCCCGAAAGTTCCACCGATACCGTCGATCGCGACGCGACCTGTCGCATGTCTGCGACACTGTGCGGTGCGGTATTGAAGAGCCGCCCTGTTCCCTCCGCCAAAACATGCACATTTTCCTCCCACTGGTTCGCTTCGGAACCTGGTTCATCAAGGGAGGATGACATGCTTCATCAGAAAATCGTCGAGTCGCCGTTCAAGCTGAAATACGGCAACTATATCGGCGGCGAATGGCGCGAGCCCGTCGAAGGCAAATACTTCGAAAACCTCACGCCCGTCACCGGCGGCAAGCTCTGCGACATTCCCCGCTCCAATGAAAAGGACATCAATCTCGCACTCGACGCCGCTCATGCGGCAAAGGAAAAATGGGGCCGCACCTCGGTTGCAGAACGCTCCAATATCCTCATGAAGATCGCCCAGCGCATGGAAGATAAGCTGGAATTGCTTGCTCAGGCCGAGACCTGGGATAACGGAAAACCGATCCGCGAAACCATGGCGGCAGACATTCCACTGGCGATCGACCACTTCCGCTACTTCGCTTCCTGCATCCGCGCCCAGGAAGGTTCGATCGGTGAGATCGACCACGATACCGTCGCCTATCACTTCCACGAACCCCTCGGCGTCGTCGGCCAGATCATTCCCTGGAACTTCCCGATCCTGATGGCCACTTGGAAGCTCGCTCCGGCGCTGGCCGCCGGCAACTGCGTCGTACTGAAGCCTGCCGAGCAGACCCCGGCCTCGATCCTGGTCTGGGCCGAACTGGTCGGCGATCTCCTGCCGCCCGGCGTGCTCAACATCGTCAACGGCTTCGGCCTCGAAGCCGGCAAGCCGCTGGCGACCAGCCCGCGCGTCGCCAAAATCGCCTTCACCGGCGAGACGACCACCGGCCGGCTCATCATGCAATATGCCAGCCAGAACCTCATTCCGGTGACGCTGGAACTCGGCGGCAAATCGCCGAATATCTTCTTCGCCGATGTGATGGCCGAGGACGACGATTTCCTCGACAAGGCGCTCGAAGGGTTTGCGATGTTTGCCCTCAACCAGGGCGAAGTCTGCACCTGCCCAAGCCGCGCCCTCGTCCAGGAATCGATCTACGACCGCTTCATGGAAAAGGCCGTCAAACGCGTCGAGGCGATCAAGCAGGGCAACCCGCTCGACAGCGCGACGATGATCGGTGCCCAGGCTTCGACGGAGCAGCTGGAAAAGATCCTCGCTTATCTCGACATCGGCAGGCAGGAAGGCGCCGAGGTTCTGACCGGCGGCTCGCGCAACGACCTCGGTGGCGATCTGGCGAACGGCTATTACGTCAAGCCGACGATCTTCAAGGGCCACAACAAGATGCGTGTGTTCCAGGAGGAAATCTTCGGACCGGTGGTCTCGGTCACGACCTTCAAGAACGAGAAGGAGGCGCTTGAAATCGCCAACGACACGCTTTACGGCCTCGGCGCCGGCGTCTGGAGCCGAGACGCCAATCGATGCTACCGCTTCGGCCGCGAGATCCAGGCCGGCCGCGTCTGGACCAACTGCTACCATGCCTACCCGGCCCATGCCGCCTTCGGCGGCTACAAGCAGTCCGGCATCGGCCGTGAAACCCATAAGATGATGCTTGAGCATTATCAGCAGACCAAGAACATGCTGGTGAGCTACAGCCCGAAGGCGCTCGGTTTCTTCTGAGAAACTCGCATGGTGAGAGGGAGGGTCAAAACCCCTCCCCAACCCTTGTGGGGAGGGGTTGGGGAGGGGACTTCTTCCTCCCGAAACTTTTGGAGGAAAACCGATGGAAACCACCGTCAACGGCGAACCGCGTGTTCTCGCAACCGACGCCGCTCTCGACTTGATCGCAGAGATCAAACGGGATCATTCCGATATTCTCTTCCACCAGTCCGGCGGCTGCTGCGACGGCTCGTCGCCGATGTGTTATCCCGCCAATGAATTCATGATCGGCGACAGCGACGTCAAACTCGGCGAGATCGGCGGCGTGCCGGTCTATATCAGTGCCAGCCAGTTCGAGGCCTGGAAGCATACGCAACTGATCATCGACGTCGTTCCCGGCCGCGGCGGCATGTTCTCGCTCGACAACGGTCGCGAGAAACGCTTCCTCACTCGCTCCCGCCTCTTCGGCGGCGGCGAGACCTGCGCCGTCCCTGATGTGACGGTCAAGGCGGTCTGACGCATGTCGCCCCGAAGTGTGCAGCGGTTCCGGGATAACGACATGCATAAAAACAAAGGACTAAAGCGCGCCGCATGAATCAAATTTGATGCGACGCGCTTTAGGGAATTTCGGCTGTAGTATTCCCATAGTACCTTCTGCACGCCGCTCTTTGTTAATCTCCGGCCGTTGGTTTCAAAGGAGGATGCGATGCCAGCTTCAAAAATCCTGATGATCACCGGTGATTTCACCGAAGATTACGAAACGATGGTGCCGTTCCAGACGCTGCTCGCCTGCGGCTACACGGTCGACGCCGTCTGCCCCGGCAAGAAGGCGGGCGAGACGGTCGCCACCGCCATTCATGATTTCGAAGGCGACCAGACCTACACCGAAAAACGCGGCCATAATTTTGCGCTGAACGCCACTTTCGACAGCGTGCGGGCCGAAGATTACGATGCCCTCGTCATCCCCGGCGGCCGCGCGCCGGAATATCTGCGCCTCAATGCCGACGTCATTAAAGCGGTCCGGCACTTCTTCGATGCCGGAAAACCCGTTGCCGCCATCTGTCATGGCGCGCAGCTGCTCGCTGCCGCCGGCGTTTTGAAGGGCCGCACCTGCTCGGCCTATCCCGCCTGCCGGCCGGAAGTCGAGCTTGCCGGCGGCACCTACGCCGATATCTCAATCACCGATGCGGTCTCGGACGGGAACCTGGTCACGGCGCCGGCCTGGCCGGCACATCCGTCGTGGCTGCGCCAGTTCATGGCGGTGCTCGACGCGGCAGCGCTGCTCGAAACCAACGCCGCCTGAGGAGGGCGGCACCGGGAGGACGACATGTGCGAATTGTTCATCAAGGCGGATGCGCGGCTCTGGGAAAGCACCACCCGGTCGCTGCGCATCGACGGCATGGTCACCAGCGTCAGGCTGGAGAACTTCTTCTGGTCGAAGCTCGAGGAAGTCGCCCGGCGCGACGGCATGAATGTCGTCCAGCTGATCACCCGGCTGCATCATGAATCGATCGATGCCGGCCATGATCTTGGAAACTTCACCTCCTTCCTGCGCGTCTGCTGCGCCCGCTATCTCGACCTGCAGCTCACCGGCGACATCCCGGCCGATGTCACCCGCCCGATTTCCGGCCTTGACGCGCCCGAGATTCTCGGTCGCGAACGGACGAAGTATCACTGACGGCCGACCCGACGAAACCGTTGAGCAATGACGGCGGAACTGCCTGCGGATAGCGCCGAGGGTAGATGTCTGACCGTGTCGCGGCTGCGTGGGCTTGCCTTGCCGCGCAGCCTGGATCAACAATGCGCGCCATCAAGGACCGGCAGGAGATCGATTGCCATGAACGACCAGAAAGCCGTGATCGTTACGGGAGCCGGCGGCAACCTCGGCAGCGCCGTTGTCCGTGAGCTCGCCGGCGGCGGCGCAAAACTCGTCTGCATGAACCGCTCCAGCCAGGAGCTGGAAGCCTTGGCCGGCGACCTGCCCGCCTCCACCGAGTTTCTATCGATCGCGGGAACGGATCTCACCGATTATGCCTCCTGCGCGGCCGCTGTCGCCCGGGCCGTCAAGCACTTCGGCGGCGTCAGCGCCTTGGTCAACACCGTCGGCGGTTTCCGGATGGGACCGGTCGGGCCGGACGCCCCTGCGCAGTGGGAGACGATGATGACCGCGAACGCCCGCACCGCGCTGACGATCAGCGCCGCGGTTCTCCCGACGATGAAGGCATCGGGCTACGGTCGCATCGTGCATGTTGCTGCCGCACCCGGCCTGAAGGCCGGCGCCAATCAGGCCGCTTACGCCGCCTCGAAAGCCGCCGTCATCCGGCTGACGGAAGCGATCGCCGCCGAAAGCCGCGACGACCGCATCACCGCCAACTGCATTTTGCCCGGGACAATCGACACGCCCGAGAATCGCGCCGCCATGCCCAATGCGAAAACGGACGGCTGGGTATCGCCGCAATCGATCGCCCGTCTTATCGCCTTCCTGATTTCGCCGGCCGCAGCCGTCGTCACCGGCGCGGCGATCCCCGCAACCGGCCGCGAATGACGGAAGCGGTGGTGTGATCGGCCGCCGCAAGGCGCTGCGGCCGCCAGCGTCGACATTTCACCGAACCTCGCCTTGGCCTTGCGTTTTCGCGACTGTTCCTTGCCGCGATCAGTGGGTGATGAAACGACGAAGACCTGCAAGTTTTGCTCAGTGACATACGATCTTGCTTGAGGTTCGGTTCGCCTTAAGGCAGCCTCATTTCCGCTTGGCTCAGGTGGCAGGCAGGAGACAGCGGGCGGACACGATGGTGTTGATGATCGCATTGCGACGGCATTTGCCAGAAGGCGGGTGGTTTCGATGACGGACGATCCCGGATTGCGTGCCGTCAGCGCCACCAGCCTGGTGCGCGAGGAATGGTTCCTGGGCGTCAGCGTCGCGACGAGCTTCGTATTTCTTGCTTTCCAGGAGCAGCTCTTCGGCCAGCTTTCCGATCCGCTTTGGTTCACTGTCGTTTTCGGTTGGCTGTTTGCGGTCGTGCTCGGCTCCGCTCTGTCGGTCGTGCGGCACGCAGACCACCTGGCGGAGCGGCTGAAGGAGCCTTACGGCACACTCATTCTAACACTTGCCATCACCTCGATCGAGGTGATGGCAATATCAGCCGTCATGCTTCACGGCGAAAACAATCCCACACTGGCGCGCGACACGTTGTTTGCTGTCGTGATGATCATCCTGAACGGCATGGTCGGCCTGTCGTTGCTGCTGGGTGCGTGGCGGCGACCGGAACAACAGCATAACCTACAGGGCGCCAACGCCTATCTCGGCGTGATCGTGCCGCTGGCGACATTGAGCCTGGTCATGCCGACATTTCTTGCAGATCCGGACGGGCAGCATCCATCGGCACCGAGGCAACTGATACTGGGTGTCATATCGGTCGGCCTTTATGCCACATTTCTGTTTCTTCAAGCCGGCCGCCATCGGGACTATTTCTCTGACGAAAGCAACCCTCACGAGCTGCGCGGCGAGCGTGTGCCTCGCCACGGACCGGTCTGGCCACATGCCATTCTGCTTTTCGCCTATATGGGTCCCGTCGTCTTCCTGGTCGAACAGCTTGCGCGGCCGATCGATTACATTATCGAAACCCTGCATGCTCCAACCGCATTTGGCGGTGTTGTGATGGCCATCCTTGTCGCAACGCCTGAGGCGATAAGCGCAGTGCGTGCGTCCATCGCCAACAATCTTCAGCGCTCCGTCAACATCTTCCTTGGTTCGGTATTGTCGACGATCGGGCTGACCGTGCCGGCGATGCTAGTGATCAGCCGTCTTTACGGGCACCCGGTCACCCTCGGCCTGGAACACGGAGATCTGGTGATGCTGCTGCTCACCCTTGCCGTCAGCATCATTACCTTTGCCAGCGGCCGCACGCATCTCATGCAAGGTGCGGTCCACCTTGTACTTTTCCTGGCTTACGTGCTGCTCATTTTCCAGCAATGATCTCCGATCAGCGCGAGAACAACAAAGTAAAGAGTTCCACGCTCTGCCTGTCTTCCGCTATGGTGACAGTAATGAATGCACCACTTGCAAGCCTCACGGCGCTTGCAAGCTTGACGTGACGGAGACCGGGACTTGAGCTCACTGTTGCTTGGCGGGCTTGTATTTGTTTTTCTGTCGGTGGCGACATCGATAGGATTGCTGGCGCGCGACCGTTTGCCGGATCATCACCTCAATGCTGAATCCAAGGATGCCATCAGGCTGGCGACCGCGGTGGTAGGAACGCTGTCGGCCTTGGCACTCGGCCTCCTGATCGCATCCGCCAAGACGACATACGACAATGCCGAAGTGGAAATGAGAACGGCGGCGGCACGGGTGCTCCTGCTTGACCGCGTCATGGCCCAGTACGGGCCGGAAACAGACATGGCGCGGCAATTGCTGCGTGAATTGATCGAGAAACGCCTGGGCCGCGGCTGGTCGGCCGAGACCACCGACGAGGCATCCGGCAAGGCGCTGGGAGAATATCAGGATATCGAGGCGGTTCAGGGCGATCTTCGATCCCTCTCGCCGAAGGATGCCGTACAGCGTTCGCTGCAGGTGCGCGCTCTTGATGTGAGCGGCATGGTGGCCGAGACCCACTGGCTGCTGGTCGAATCCGGTAAAGAGGGTTTGCCCTGGGCTTTCCTCGCTGTGCTCGTCTGCTGGCTCTCGCTGCTTTTTGCGACCTTCGGGCTGCAGGCGCCGGCCAACCTGACCGTGCTGTCGATTCTGCTGGTTTGCGCCCTGTCCGTCGCGGGCGCGGTCTTCCTGATTTCGGACATGGCCAATCCCTATGTCGGGCTGATCCGTGTTTCCGATGCCCCCTTGCAGTCCACCATCGAACGGCTGGGAAAACCATAGCCATCGCGTGGCGTCCGCGAACGACTCCGACATGATTCAATTGTGCCCCAGCAGCTATTGCAATTTGCAGCAATGCCGCGACATAATATCACATGCCCGGAACTTTTCGGAGAAGGTCGTCTCCGCCGAGGCACGCATGAAGACTGGGGCTCGTAAACATCGGGGCGGCGGCAATGCGTGTGAGATTGGATCAGGGTCTGCACCTGTCAGTGGTGCTCGCCGGCATGGCAATTTTCGCAGGCTGCGAGGACAGCGGCAACACCTACGTCCCCCCTCCGCCAGCTCCGGTTCGCGTCGCCCAACCGGTCCAGCAACCGGTCACCTTGTATTTCGAACTTACTGGCAATACGGCGCCGCTGAATTCCGTCGATATCGAAGCACGCGTCCAGGGCTACATCGAGTCCATCGATTACCAAGACGGCATGACGGTGACGAAGGGTACCAAGCTCTTCGGAATCGAACGAAACACCTACCAGGCGCAGTTCGACCAGGCGAAGGCATCGCTCGCCTCGCAACAGGCATCGCAGGTGGGTGCGCAGCAGGAATATGATCGGCAGCTCAATCTATCGAAGCAACAGGTCACCACACAGACCGCAGTCGACAGCGCCAAGGCGACGCTCGACGAGGCGAATGCGTCCATCCTCAACGCCCAAGCCAATCTCGAGCTGGCGACGATCAACCTCGGATATACGGAGGTGCTTGCCCCCTTCGATGGCACCGTCACGGACCATCTCGTCGATATCGGCGCACTCGTCGGCGTATCCGGCCCCACCAAACTCGCCAGCATCGTCCAGACGGATCCGCTTTATGCCTATTTCAACGTCAGCGAAGTCCAGGTCCTGACAATCAAGGAAACCATGGCAAGGCAGGGACATGCCTTCAAGCAGACGGACCTTCCGAGCATGGCTGCGGAAATTGGCTTGCAGACGGAACAAGGTTATCCGCACAAGGGTCATCTCGACTACGTGTCGCCTCAGCTCGATGCCTCCACAGGCACTCTTCAGGTACGCGCCTTATTCGACAACAAGGACCGGGCCATGTTGCCGGGTCTCTTCGTGCGGGTCCGAGTGCCGGTCGGCCATAACGACAAGGCTTTGCTGGTGCGCGACGACGCCATCGGAACGAACCAGTTGGGCAGCTACCTGCTAGTTCTGGGCAAAGACGATATCGTCGAGCAGAAACAGGTCAAGACCGGCCAGCGCGAAGGTTCGCTTCGCGTTATCGACTCAGGCCTCGATCCGGCCGACTGGGTCGTGACTCAAGGCATCCAGCAGGCGATCCCCGGCAGCAAGGTCACACCCGAGAAAATGGAAATGAACCCGGCGGCGAGCGCCGCCGGCGATGCCAAGGCCAACACCACCACGCAGTGAATTCGCCACCATGCTCATCTGAACGTCTAAGGACACCAGCATGATCTCGCGCTTCTTCATCGAGCGACCGGTGCTCGCCAACGTTCTGGCCTTGGTCTTCGTGCTCATCGGCGCGGTCGCCCTTCTCCAACTTCCTGTGGCGCAATATCCAAATGTCGTTCCGCCGACGGTGCAGGTGACGACGCGCTTCCCGGGCGCCAGCGCGCAGACCCTTATCGACACCGTCGCGTTGCCGATCGAGCAGCAGGTCAACGGTGTGCAGGACATGCTCTACATGCAGTCGGCGAGCGCCAGCGACGGGACCTATTCGCTGACCGTCACCTTTGCCATCGGAACGGATCCTGATCAGGCGCAAGTTCTGGTGCAGAACCGCGTCGCCATAGCGATGTCGTCGCTTCCCGAAGCCGTGCAGCTTCAGGGCGTGACGACGCAAAAGAAATCGACGGCGATCCTCGGCTTTGTCAGCCTGACCTCGCCCGACAGCCGCTATGACAGCTTGTTCCTGTCGAACTACGCCGTCATCAATCTGCAGAATGAGCTCGCCCGCCTGCCGGGCGTCGGCAACGTGACCGTGTTCGGCGCCGGCCAATATGCCATGCGCATCTGGATGGATCCGAACCTGCTGCAGGCCCGCGGCCTGACGCCGCAGGATGTCGTCAGCGTCGTGCAGCAGCAGAGCCAAGAGGTCGCCGCCGGTCAAATCGGCATTCCACCGGTGCCGAAAGGACAAGTCTTTCAATACACACTGAACGTCAACGGCCGGCTGAACGAAGCCGCCGACTACGAGAACATTATCGTCAAGGTCGAGAGCGGACAGGGCGGCCGCATCACGCGCGTCCGCGATATCGGCCGCGTCGAACTCGGCGCCCAGACCTACAGCCAGTCCTTCACGCAAAACGGCCGGCCGGCGGCCGGCATCGGCATTTTTCAATTGCCCGAGGCCAACGCCATTGCGGTGGCGCAGGCGGTGAACGCTAAAATGCAGGAGCTCTCGAAAGGCTTTCCGCCGGGGCTTGAGTATCATCTGCCGTTCGACACGACGAAATTCGTCAAGGCCTCCATCGACGAGGTTTACGTCACCTTGATCGAGGCCGGCGTTCTCGTTCTCATCGTCATCCTCGTCTTCCTGCAGGATTGGCGGGCGATGCTCGTGCCGGCGACCACCGTTCCGGTCACCATCATCGGCGCCTTCGCCGCCATGGCGGCATTGGGCTTCACCGTCAACCTGTCGACGCTGTTCGCCATCGTTCTTGCCATCGGCATCGTCGTCGATGATGCCATCGTCATCGTCGAAGGCGTCGCCCGGCACATCGAGGCGGGCATGTCCGGCCGGCAGGCTGCCGAGAAGGCGATGGAAGAACTGCTCGGCCCCGTCATTGGGATCACGCTCGTGCTGATGGCGGTTTTCGTTCCGGCCGCCTTCCTGCCCGGCCTGACCGGCCAGCTCTATCGGCAGTTCGCACTCGTTATCGCCGCCACGGCGCTGATCAGCGCCATCAATGCCGTGACGCTGAAACCGACGCAATGCGCCCTCTGGCTGCGAGCGCCGGTGCCCTTCGAGAAACGCAACGCCTTTTATCGCGGCTTCAACAGGGGCTATGATTGGGGCGAGCGCCACTATGCCGGATTGATCGGATCGATGACCCGCCACAGCGGTATCATGGCGATCGCAGCACTTGCGCTGATCGGCGTCGCCGTCTGGGGGCTCACGCGCCTGCCGACCGCCTTTCTGCCCCTCGAGGACCAGGGCTATGTGCTGATCAGCGCGCAATTGCCCGACGGCGCTTCGAAGGAGCGGACGGATGCGGTGATGGAAGAGGTCGGCAAGATCGCCGAAACCACACCTGGCGTCGATCAGGTGCTGACTATCAGCGGCCTTTCCGTTCTCGACAACAGTGCCAGCCTGCAGAATGCCGGCGTCGCCTATGTCGTTCTCAAGGATTGGGACGAGCGCGGCAAGGCGAAGGGACAGGACCTGCTGTCGATCTATCAGCATCTGAACGAGGCGCTGCAAAGCGTGCTGGCCGCCAAGACTTTGGTCGTCGTGCCGCCTCCGATCCAGGGCGTCGGCAATGCCAACGGCTTTACCATGCAGGTCCAACTCAGAAACGGCGCATCCGACTATCCACTGCTGCAATCGCTTGCCGATACGATCGTCAAAAACGGCAATGCGCAATCATCGCTGCAGAGGCTCAGTACGCCTTTTCGCTCAAACGTGCCGCAGCTTGCGGTATCCGTCGATCGTATCAAGGCGGAGACGCTGGGAATTACGGTGGGCCAGGTCTTCTCCGCTCTCTCCGGCTATATCGGTTCGAGCTATGTGACGCAGTTCAACAAGTTCGGCCGCACCTTCCAAGTCTATGCGCAAGCCGCATCCGATTTCCGTATCAGCCCTGAAGACATCCGAAATCTGAAGGTCAAGGCCGGCGACGGGACCATGGTGCCGCTTGGCACGGTCGTCGATGTTAAGACGACGCAGGGCCCGTCCCTGATCAGCCTCTACAATCTCTATCCCACAGCCACCATCGTCGGCGGGCCAGCCGCAGGATTCAGCTCCGGCCAGTCGCTCGCGGTGATGGAGCAGATCGCCGATCAGACGCTGCCGCCAGGCACCGGCTTCGAATGGACGGCGCTGTCCTATCAGGAGAAGGCCGTGGGCGGGCAGATCTATTTTGTGTTCGCGCTGGCCATGCTCCTCGTCTATTTCGTGCTCGCCGGCCAATATGAAAGCTGGATCCTGCCGCTGGCGGTCATCCTCGCCGTGCCGCTCGCCCTTCTCGGAACGGTGGCAGCACTCATGGCGGCGGGCGTCGCCAACAATCTCTATACGCAGATCGGCCTCATCCTGCTGATAGCGCTCGCAGCCAAAAATGCCATCCTCATCGTCGAATATGCTCGCGAAAAGCGGGCAGAAGGCATGGAAATCCTGGATGCGGCCGTCGAGGCCGCCCGCCTGCGCTTCCGGCCGATCCTGATGACGTCCTTCGCCTTCATCCTCGGCGTCCTGCCGCTGGTGCTGGCGACGGGCGCCGGAGCATCGGCCCGCAAGTCGATCGGCATATCGGTCTTTAGCGGCATGATCGCCTCGACCTGCCTTGCCATCCTCTTTGTTCCTTCCTTCTACGTGCTGCTGCAGCGCCTCGAGGAACACTGGAAGCGCCGCGGAGCGACCACAAGCACGGCTGCACCAGTTGCGGAGGCGGAGATAGCGAAACTCCGGTAAGGCGAGCAGCAATTATTGGACGATCACCTGCACATAGACATTGCCGCTCTTGGCATAATAATAACCGCCGCAGCGATAATAATAGCCGCCGTAATAGGGACCATAGCGGCAGCCTGCTGGAAGCACGGCGATGGTCGTCGTCGTGCGTGTGACGACCCGGCGCGTCGTCCGGCGGGCAACGCCTGCATAGGAGAGCGGCGTCAGCGGTCTGCCGATGACGGCGCCCGCCGGCGTAGCGAAGCTGATCGACAGTGGCATGGATCCCTGCTCCCCGATGTGGAAGCCGGTGAATGTCAGAAAACCGGCCAGGCCGAGGGCGAGGAACAGCTTGTTATAGATCATTTTAAGTCTCCCATATCGGCGGCTTCAGGCAGCTCGTCGAGCGATTGCAGCTCGCTGAGATCCACCGTCTTTGCACTGGCTGGAATCTCGATGGTGTAAGAAACGGCCGCCACATCCGCCCCGCTTTTGAAATCGCTGATTTCGAGAGTGTATTGCGGCGCCTGGACGACGTGCTTGCTGGTGATGACGTATCGCCGCGGTATGGGTTGCGGGCCGTTCTGTATCCAAATCTGCCAGTCGATCTCAGGCGTTCGGAAGGCCAGATATTCGCATTCGACCCCATCCACGAAAGCGCTGGAAATATGCTTGGCCTCCGTCACATCTGATATAAGCACGTCATAGACGTTGGAGGCTAAAAGATCGGCGCCCGGCGCTTCGACGCCTGCGGTCATCAGCCTGTCGATCAAATCATCGAGCGAACCCTTGCCGTCGATCTTGGCATAGGCGTCGAGGTTCTTGCCATGAACCGTCAGCGACGAACCGTCGAAACTCACATCGAGGTCGGCAAAGCCGCCGGTTCTCGTGACCCGCAGCTTATCGGGACGAGTGAGGTTGGCTGTCCCTGAACTCACGAACTGGAGTTTCTCGAAGGCAGGCGTCACTGCTTCGAGCGACGATTGATAGCTGAAGGAGATCGTCTTCTGCGCCGCCAGAAAATCGGACATCGTCTTTAAAAGAGCTTTCGCATCATCTGCCCATGCGCTGGTCGGCGGCGCCAGGCTGGCGGCAAGCGAAACATACAGGAGCATCCGCTTCAACCGCGGGAAAGGGAAAGTCGATGACATGGCAATGCCTTTCGTTGGTGTCGTCATTGATTTCATCGAATTGCAGATGGCGCCGGACCTGCCGCAGCCGAACATGAAAAGTGGGTAAACCACCGCTTGCGGACTTCGCGGGATCGCGCGCACCAAATTTCTCGGCGGAACGCGCGATGGTCTCTTTCAGAGAGCAACTGCGAACGAGCGTTACAAGCCCGAGGTCAGCACGCGATGGCAGGCTGGTGATACGCGTTGCAGATTGTCGCGCAGGCAGGCAATGCCTCGCCCTCCCCCCAAAGGCACCATGCGGCACAATGCCCGGAAGTCCGCTCCGCAGGTTTCACGCAGGATCATCACTTCCTCACGCGGTGAGAAGGCTGGCATCACTGCCCGAGGGGCCGGCGTGATCGCACCGGTGGCAGCCGCAGCGCCGGCCGACGGCGCCCCCGATTCCCCCAATGCCGCAACGGCTTGCTGACATGGTGCCGATAGAGCCGCGTTGCGCTGTTGCAGACAGCTGAGCGCCGCCGCACCGCCCGGCGTGACACCGGAACATTGCGTCATGAAATCGCGCTGACAGGCCGATTTGACCGCATTGCGCTGCGCCTGCGTCGGCTGATGCGCCGGCGTGCCGGTAGCAGGCGCCGGGGTAGTCACCGCAGTATTTGCAGGCGCAGCCGGCGTCGGCGCCGCCGATGTCGATTTGGGTTTGACGTTCACGGCGGACACCGCTTTCTGACAACCTGCCGAAAGCGTAGCGCTATGCTGCTGCAAACAAGTGAGCGCCTCGATACCTCCCGGCGTAACCCCGGAGCATTTCGCCATGAAATCGGAGCGGCACTCTGCTCTGATGGCATCACGCTGCTCTTCGGTCGGCGCTTGCGCAGACACAATCCCGGCGAGAAACACCACCGCGCAGAACGCAGGCAACCCGAAGATTAGCGATAGAAGACGCCGCCGCCGATACGGAAGCGCCAGCAGGAAAGATCCCCATTTTCCCATGATTCCCCCCAATAAATCTTTGATCTACTTCATGAAATCGAACTGCCTTTGAATAGGATAAATACGCGCCGCCGAATGGACGGACGTTACTTGCGACTGTGAAAATGTAAGAAGCGCCTGATTTAGGTATATTAGAATATTATCTATTTAGCAACTATCTACGTCGCTTGAAAAGCGACCGCAACTCATCGGAATAGTGTCACCGTCGCCCCGTAAACGCAAAAGCCCGCCATGAGGCGGGTTTTTGGGTATTGTATGTTTGATCATGGAAGGATTGGTTGCGGGGGCAGGATTTGAACCTGCGGCCTTCAGGTTATGAGCCTGACGAGCTACCGGGCTGCTCCACCCCGCGCCATGGCAAATCCATTGGATCTGCTTGAGTA